>NZ_JBHJUO010000016.1:0-189179 GCF_042268445.1 Streptomyces sp. NPDC056169
CGCCCGGTTACATTCCGAACCCGGAAGCTAAGCCTTTCAGCGCCGATGGTACTGCAGGGGGGACCCTGTGGGAGAGTAGGACGCCGCCGAACAATATTTCAGGACCCCTGGTCCCAGCGTTCACGCTGGACCAGGGGTCCTTTTGTTTTTCGCTTGATTTTCCCGATGCGCGGCTGAGTGCCGGCTGCGCGAGAATGACTGCAGTACCCGAAGACAGGAGTCACCCACATGTCCACCAACTCTCCCGACGGCCGTCCGGAGCGCGAGCCGCGTCGCAACGACGGCGGCGGTGGCGACCGGGGCGGCTTCCGCGGGCCGCGCCGTGACGACAACCGGGGCGGCGGCGGTGGCGGCTTCCGTCGCGACGACCGACCCTCCCACCAGCGCGATGACCGTCGTGGCGACCGCCGTGACGACAACCGTGGTGGCGGTACCGGTGGTGGCTTCCGTCGCGATGACCGTCGGGACGACAACCGTGGCGGTGGCTCTGGCGGCGGTTTCCGTCGCGATGACAACCGTGGCGGTGGCACCGGTGGTGGCTTCCGCCGTGATGACAACCGTGGCGGTGGCACCGGTGGTGGCTTCCGCCGGGATGACAACCGTGGTGGTGGCGGTACCGGTGGCGGGTTCCGCCGTGACGACAACCGTGGTGGTGGCGGTACCGGTGGCGGGTTCCGCCGTGACGACAACCGCGGTGGTGGCTCTGGCGGCGGTTTCCGTCGCGATGACAACCGCGGTGGTGGCACCGGTGGTGGGTTCCGCCGTGACGACAACCGTGGCGGTGGCACCGGTGGTGGGTTCCGTCGCGATGACAACCGCGGTGGTGGCACCGGTGGTGGGTTCCGCCGTGACGACAACCGCGGTGGTGGCTCTGGCGGTGGGTTCCGTCGCGATGACAGCCGTGGTGGCGGTTCCGGTGGTGGCTTCCGTCGCGATGACAACCGTGGCGAGCGTCCTCCCTTCCGTCGGGACGACAACCGTGGTGGCAGCACCGGTGGTGGGTTCCGTCGTGACGAGCGGCCTTCCTTCCAGCGTGACGACCGTCGCGATGACAACCGCGGTGGCGGTTCCGGTGGTGGGTTCCGTCGGGATGACAGCCGTGGCGAGCGTCCTCCCTTCCGCCGCGATGACAACCGTGGCGGCGGTACCGGCGGTGGCTTCCGTCGTGACGACAGCCGTGGTGGCGGTTCCGGTGGTGGCTTCCGTCGTGACGACAGCCGTGGCGAGCGTCCTCCCTTCCGTCGGGACGACAACCGTGGTGGCAGCACCGGTGGTGGGTTCCGTCGTGACGAGCGGCCTTCCTTCCAGCGTGACGACCGCCGTGACGACAACCGCGGTGGCGGTTCCGGTGGTGGGTTCCGTCGCGACGACCGTCGTGACGAGCGTCCCTCCTTCCGCCGCGACGACAACCGTGGCGGTGGCACCGGTGGTGGTTTCCGCCGCGACGACAACCGTGGCGGTGGCACCGGTGGTGGTTTCCGCCGCGATGACAACCGTGGCGAGCGTCCTCCCTTCCGTCGGGACGACCGTCGCGATGACAACCGCGGTGGCGGTACCGGCGGTGGCTTCCGTCGTGACGACAACCGTGGCGAGCGGCCTTCCTACCAGCGTGACGACCGTCGGGACGACAACCGCGGTGGCGGTACCGGTGGTGGCTTCCGTCGGGATGACAGCCGTGGCGAGCGTCCTGCCTTCCGTCGCGACGAGCGTCGGGACGAGCGGACTCCCTTCCGTCGTGACGACCGTCGGGACGACAGCCGTGGCGGCGGTTTCCGCCGCGACGACCGGGGTGACGGCGACCGCGGTGGGTTCCGCGGGCGCGACGACCGGGGTGGCTACGGGGCGCGTGACGACCGTGACCGGGACCGTGGCGACCGTGCGCCGATCAAGCGGCTGCCGATCCCGCCGGAGGTCACCGGTGAAGAGATCGACCCGGACGTGCGCCAGGAGCTGATGAGCCTGCCCAAGGGTCTGGCCGAGGAGGTCGCCCGTAACCTCGTCATGGTCGCCCAGCTGATCGACGAGGAGCCGGACAAGGCGTACGAGTACTCCCGTATCGCCCTGCGGCTCGCGTCGCGTGTCGCGGCCGTGCGCGAGGCGGCCGGCTTCGCCGCGTACGCCACGCAGAAGTACTCCGAGGCGCTGGCCGAGTTCCGCGCCGCGCGTCGCATGAGCGGTGGCGTCGAGCTGTGGCCCGTCATGGCCGACTGCGAGCGCGGCATGGGCCGTCCCGAGCGTGCGCTGGCCATGGCCGGCGAGCCCGAGGTGCAGAAGCTGGACAAGGCCGGGCAGGTCGAGATGCGGCTCGTGGCCGCCGGCGCCCGTCGTGACATGGACCAGCTGGACGCCGCCATCGTGACGCTGCAGAGCCCCGAGCTCGCGTCCGGCGCCGTTCACCCGTGGACCGCGCGCCTGCGGTACGCCTACGCCGACGCGCTGCTCGCCGCCGGGCGTGAGAGCGAGGCGCGGGACTGGTTCGCCAAGGCGCTGGAGGCCGACAAGGACGGTGTCACTGACGCCTCCGACCGGCTCGCCGAGCTGGACGGCGTCGAGTTCGTGGACGCCTTCGACGACTCCGACGACGAACTCGTCGAGGGTGCCGTCGACGATGTCGAGGATGACGTCGACGGTGACGTCGATGTCCGTGACGGCGACATCGGCGACGAGATCGATGAGATCGACGAGATCGACGAGATGGATGAGGTCGACGGCGGCGACGCTCGTTGATCCGGTGGTGATGTGAGAAGGGCGGTACCCCTTGGGGTGCCGCCCTTCTTCGTTTTCCCGGCCGATTCAGTCCAGCGCGAGGCTTCTCAGGACCAGGCCGGTCGCGGGCTTCGGGCCGAACGAGGTCGACTTGCGGGGCATCGTCACGCCCTGCCGCGCGAGGTCCCGTACGACCTCTTCCCGTACCGGATGCATGAGCACCGCCGTACCGTCGCGGCGTTCCGCCTGGGCGACCGCGGCCTCCGTGTCGTGGATGTAGGCGATGTCCTCGGGCGCGTCCGGGATGTGCCAGACGTGCTCCAGGAGGGTGGAGTGCAGGACGGTCGCGTCCAGGGTGCGCCAGGCCTCGGGGCGGTCCGTGCGGATCGTGCGGTCGAGGAGGGCGGGGTCCGGGGAGTCGAGGAGATGGAACGCGCCGTCACCCGCGAGGAGGAACGCGTTGCCTTCGGCCGCGGCGGTCGCCAGGGCCTCCAGGGCCGTCGGCAGGGGGCGCTCGATCCGGCGTACCCGGAAGGAGTCGCCGAGGGCCGCCAGGGCGTCGGAGACCGGCAGGCGGTTGAGGAGCCGGTGGATGGCGCGGACCCGCAGGGGATAGCGGGCGGTGTCGATGAGGAGGACCAGGCCGTAGTTCCAGGGGCCGGGAGCGGCGTGCTCCTCGCGCAGGCGCAGGTAGGTCGCCCAGCGGTGGTGGCCGTCGGCGATGAGGGCCTGGTGGCGGCGGAGGTCGGCGGCGACGGTCGCCTGTTCGGCGGGGTCGGTGACCGCCCAGAGGCGGTGGTGGAAGCCGTCCTCCGTGGTGGTGGAGAGCAGCGGCTCGCGGTGGACCGCGCGCTCGATGACGGCGTCGGCGCCGCCGTCCGCCTCTCCGACGTAGGTGAGGAGGAGGGGCTCCAGATTGGCGGCCGTCGTCCGCATCAGGGCGGCGCGGTCCTCGACCACGTGCGGCATGACGTCCTCGTGGGGGAGGACCACGCCCTCGTCCGGGGTGGAGAGCTCCAGGGCGCCGATGATGCCCCGCTGGAGGATGCCGTCGCCGTTCTGCTCGTACACGTAGAGCGCGGGCTCCGGGTCCGGGGCGAGGACGCCGTCGGCGAGCCAGCGGTCGAGGGTGACGGCGGCCTTGCGGTGGCGGGTGCCGGCGGTGATCGCCTGGGGGAGGATCAGCCGGACGATGTTGTGCGGGTCGGCCGATTCGAGATGGAGAAGTCCGTCAGGTCGTACGACGACGTCGTAGGGCGGAGACGTCACGGCGGCGAGGCTGCCGACCCGTTCGGGGACGTATCGGAGTCCGCGGAACGGGGCCAGACGCAGCCCAGCGGTGTCGTCGCGGACAGCGTCGGCCGCGTGACCTGAGGTGTTCATCTCGACATCGTATGTGTGCGCGGGCATGAGCGATGATCGGGGGAGCGGGGGAATTCCACCCGGCGAGGCGAGGAGAGTGTGCGGTGACGGTGCGGATCGGGCACGAGCGGCAGGGCGAGGGCGGCAGGACGCTTCCGGGGAGCAGCGCGGTGCCGTTGAGCGCGGCGTACGACACGGCTCTCCTCGACCTGGACGGTGTCGTCTACGCGGGCGGGGAGGCCATCCCGCACGCCGTCGAGGCGCTCGGGGTCGCGCGGGGCGGCGGCATGCACCTCGCGTACGTCACCAACAACGCGCTGCGGACGCCGGAGGAGGTCGCGACGCACCTCACCGAGCTGGGGGTGCCGGCGGTTGCCGGGGACGTGGTCACCTCGGCGCAGGCGGTCGCGCGGCTGATCGCCGACGAAGTGCCGCCGGGGTCGCGGGTGTTGGTCATCGGCGGCGAAGGGCTGCGGGTGGCGCTGCGCGAGCGGGGCCTCGTGCCGGTGGAGTCGGCGGACTTCGAGCCGGCGGCGGTCGTCCAGGGGTACGGAGGGCCGGACCTGCCGTGGGGGCGGTTCGCGGAGGCGGCGTACGCGGTGCAGCGGGGAGTGCCGTGGTACGCCTCGAACACCGACCTGACGATTCCGGGGGTGCGGGGGATCGGGCCCGGGAACGGGGCGGCGGTGGAGGTCGTACGGATCGCGGCGGGGGGTCGTGCGGAGCCGAAGGTCGCGGGGAAGCCGCTGCCGCCGATGCACCGGGAGACGGTGCTGCGGACGGGGGCCGAGCGGCCGCTGGTGGTGGGGGACCGGCTGGACACGGACATCGAGGGCGCGTTCAACGGCGGGGTGGACTCGCTGCTCGTCTTCACCGGGGTGACGGATGTGGCGCAGCTGCTCGTGGCGCCGCCGGAGCATCGGCCGACGTATGTGGCGGCGGATCTGCGGGGGCTGCTGGTCGGGCAGCCCGAGGTCGTCGCGGAGGCCGGGGGAGCCGTGCTGTGCGGGGGGTGGCGGGCGTCGGTGAGCGGGGGCGAGTTGGTGCTTGAGGTGGTTGAGGGGGCGGATGTGATGGACGGGGTGCGGGCGTTGTGCGGGGCCGCGTGGTCGGCCGCGGGGGACGGGGTGTGTGAGGCGGACGCGGGGAAGGCGTTGGCGTTGTTGGGGTGGTGAGGATTCCCCTCCCCGTCCTCCGGTGGGGCGTGTGGGGAGTGAGGTCGTCGACGCTCGGGCGCGGGTAAGAAAATTGGGTAGGCTAACCTAACTCCGTGTTGGTTGAGAGTCCTTCCCGAGCGAGCGCGGAGCCGACGTCCGCCGCCCAGCCTCCGAAGCGCCGCAACTCCGTGCGCGCCGTCGGGTTGGTGGTGGCCGTCGCGGTCCTGCTGCTGGTCTGTGTCCTGAGCATCATGATCGGCGCCAAGCCGGTGCCGCTCGGGGACGTGTGGCACGGCCTGTTCCGGAACAGCGGTGTCGGCAACGACGTCGTCATTCACGACGTACGTGTCCCCCGCACCCTCCTCGGGCTGCTCGTCGGGCTCGCGCTCGGGCTCTCCGGGGCCGTGATGCAGGGGCTGACCCGTAATCCGCTCGCCGAGCCCGGACTGCTCGGCGTCAACGCGGGGGCCGCGGCCGCCGTCGTCTCGGCCATCGCGTTCCTCGGGGTGTCCGACGTCAAGGACTACGTCTGGTTCGCCTTCGTGGGAGCCGCCGTCGTCGCCGTGGCCGTCTATCTGCTCGGCGGCAGCCGCAGCGCCACCCCCGTGCGCCTGGCGCTCGCCGGGACCGCCGCCACCGCCGCGCTCTACGGGTACGTCAACGCCGTCCAGTTGCTGAACTCCGCCGCCCTCGACCGGCTGCGGTTCTGGACCGTCGGGTCGCTGGCCTCCGCCGACATGGCGACCATCCGGCAGGTCGCCCCCTTCATCCTGGGGGGCGCCGTCCTCGCGCTGCTCATCGCGCGGCCCCTGAACGCCATGGAGATGGGCGACGACACCGCCCGGGCGCTCGGCGCGAACATCAACCGGACCCGGGTCGTCGCCATGGTCTCCGTCACCCTGATGTGCGGGGCCGCCACCGCGGCCTGCGGGCCCATCGTGTTCCTCGGGCTGATGGTCCCCTACATGGTGCGGGCGATCACCGGGCCCGACATGCGCTGGATCCTGCCGTACGCGGCCGTCCTCGCGCCGGTCCTGCTGCTCGGCTCCGACATCGTCGGGCGGCTCGTGGCCCGGCCCTCCGAACTCCAGGTCGGCATCGTGACCGCCCTCATCGGCGGGCCCGTCTTCATCCGACTCGTACGCCGCAAGAGGATGGCCCAGCTGTGACCACCAAGACCCTGCGGGCCGGCGGCGGGCTCTCCGTACGGTACGAGCCGCGGGCCGCGCTCTCCGTCCTCGGCCTACTCGTGCTGACCGTCGCCGTCGCCGTCGTCCTCATCGGCACCGGGGACTTCCCCATGTCACCCGGCGAGGTCGTCGACACGCTCCTCGGCAAGGGCACCGCCGTCCAGGAGTTCGCCGTCATGGACCTGCGGCTGCCGCGGATCCTCGTCGCCGTCCTCGTCGGCGCCGCGCTCGCCGTCGGCGGAGCCGTCTTCCAGTCGGTGTCCCGCAACCCCCTCGGCAGCCCCGACGTCATCGGCTTCGGCCAGGGCGCCACCGTCGGCGCGCTCGCCGTCATCGTCCTCTTCCAGGGCAGCGCCGCCGCCGCGGCCGGCGGGGCCGTCGTCGGCGGGCTCGTCACCGGGGTGACGATCTACCTGCTGGCGTGGAAGAAGGGCGTGCACGGCTACCGGCTCGTCCTCGTCGGCATCGGCGCCGCCGCCATGCTCACCTCCGTCATCCACTACCTGATCACCAAGGCCAACCTGGCGGACGCCACCCGCGCCACCGTGTGGATGACCGGCTCCCTCGACGGGCGCGACTGGTCCCAGTTCTGGCCGCTGCTCGCCGTCTGCTGCGTCCTGCTGCCGCTCGTCCTCGGCCACGGCCGCGCCCTGCGCATGCTGGAGATGGGCGACGACGCCGCGTACGCCCTCGGGGTGAAGGTCGAGCGGACCCGGATCGTCCTCATGGCCTCCGCGGTGCTGCTCGTCGCCGTCGCCACATCGGCCGCCGGGCCGATCGTCTTCGTGTCGCTGAGCGCGCCGCAGCTGGCCCGCCGGCTGACGCGGGCGCCCGGCCCCAACCTCGCCGCCTCCGCCCTCATGGGCTCGGCGCTGCTGCTCAGCGCCGACTGGATCGCCACCAACGCCTTCGGCGAGCGGCAGCTCCCGGTCGGCGTCGTCACCGGCATCCTCGGTGGCTGCTATCTGCTCTGGCTGCTCGTCACCGAACGCAAGGCGGGCCGGATATGACCACCGCGAACAAGGACAACAGGAGTACGGGTATGACCGGTCGGCAGAAGCAGCGTCTGAGCGCGGAATCGGTCACCCTCGCGTACGAGCAGCGGGTCATCGCCCGCGACCTGTCCGTCGAGATCCCAGACAACTCCTTCACCGTCATCGTCGGACCCAACGCCTGCGGCAAGTCGACCCTGCTGCGCGCCCTCTCCCGGATGCTGAAGCCCTCCGAGGGGCGGGTCCTGCTCGACGGGGCGTCGATCCACTCCCTGCCCGCCAAGAAGGTCGCCAAGACCCTCGGCCTGCTGCCCCAGTCCTCCATCGCCCCCGACGGCATCACCGTCGCCGACCTCGTCGCCCGCGGCCGGTACCCGCACCAGGGACTGCTGCGCCAGTGGTCGCCGGAGGACGAGCGGATCGTCCAGGAGTCGATGGCCTCGACCGGCGTCGCCGAACTGGCCGAACGGTACGTCGACGAGCTGTCCGGCGGGCAGCGGCAGCGCGTCTGGATCGCCATGGCGCTCGCCCAGCAGACGCCGCTGCTGCTCCTCGACGAGCCGACGACCTTCCTCGACATCCAGCACCAGATCGACGTCCTCGACCTCTGCGCCGAGCTGCACGAGACGCAGGGCCGCACGCTCGTCGCCGTCCTGCACGACCTCAACCACGCGGCCCGGTACGCGACCCACCTCATCGCCGTCCGCGACGGCGAGGTCGTCGCCGAGGGCCCACCGGCCGAGGTCGTCACGGCCGAGCTCGTCGAGCGGGTCTTCGGGCTGCGATGCCAGATCATCGAGGACCCGGAGACCGGCACGCCGCTGGTCGTACCGGCCGGGCGCAAGGCCCGCACGAAGCAGCGGGCCGAGCAGGTGCCCGTCCTACTGAAGTAGGGCCTTCGGAGCGGCGCTACAGGAGTGTGCGCAGCTTCAGCAGGTCGCGGAAGCCGGCCTCCAGCCTGACCCGGCCGGAGGCCCAGGCCTTCGCGAAGTTCAGCTCGCCGCCCACCATCGCCACCAGGTCGTCGCCGGTCATCGCGAGCCGGATCTGCGCCTTCGCCGGCGGCGGGCCCGGCACCGTGTCCACGACCTCGATCCGGCCGTCGGCGAGACGGCCCGTGAAGGTGGTGTCGAGGTCCGTGACGTGGCAGCTCAGGGTGCGGTCGAGCGCGGTCGCACCCCGCACGTCGCCGTCGGCCCGCGAGAGATTGTCCGAAAGTCTGTCCAGTGCGCCACGGCACTCAGTGATCGTCGCCATCGCGGTCGACCGTACCCCAGGGCTTCGCGATAGCGTCGGGGGATGAGCGATACGACGACCGGGCCGGGCCCCTTCGAGGGCGATGTGACGGGGGCCGCGGAGGACCACGAGCCCGCCGCGCCCGCGCCGCTCGGCGTCGACCGGGAGCTCACCGGCCACGCCGCCGTCGACGCCCACCTGGCGCGTCTCGCCGAAGTGGACCACCTCCCGGCGGACGGACACCTGGAGGTGTACGAGGATGTACACCGTGGACTGCGCGCCGAGCTGACCTCGCTCGACGCACACCCCGCACCCCGTCCGCACGACAACAGGAGCTGAACCGAACGTGGCAGGAGTGGCACGCCGCCGTCTCGACGCCGAGCTGGTACGGCGCAAGCTCGCGCGCTCGCGCGAGCACGCCAGCCAGCTGATCGCCGCGGGCCGGGTGACCGTCGGCAAGACCGTCGCCACCAAGCCCGCCACCCAGGTCGAGACCGCCGCGGCCATCGTCGTCGTCCAGGACGACTCCGACCCCGACTACGTCTCGCGCGGCGGCCACAAGCTCGCCGGGGCCTTCGAGGCCTTCGTACCGCAGGGCCTGCTCGTCGAGGGCCGGCGCGCCCTGGACGCCGGGGCCTCCACCGGCGGCTTCACCGATGTGCTGCTGCGCACCGGCGCCGCCCATGTCGTCGCCGTCGACGTCGGCTACGGGCAGCTCGCCTGGTCGCTCCAGAGCGACGAGCGCGTCACCGTGAAGGACCGGACGAACGTACGCGAGTTGACGCTCGACGCGATCGACGGCGTCCCGGTCGACCTCGTCGTCGGCGACCTGTCCTTCATCCCGCTCGGCCTCGTCCTGCCCGCCTTGGTGGCGTGCACGGCACCCGACGCCGACCTCGTCCTGATGGTGAAGCCGCAGTTCGAGGTGGGCAAGGAGCGGCTCGGTACGGGCGGGGTCGTGCGGAGCACCGAACTCCGGGCCGACGCCGTGAAGAACGTGGCCCGGCGGGCCGCCGAGCTCGGACTCGGTGTCCTCGGCGTCACCGCCAGCCCGCTGCCCGGCCCCTCGGGAAACGTCGAGTACTTTCTGTGGCTGCGGGCAGGCGCACCCGCGCTCGATCCGGCGGACGTCGACCGCGCCGTGGCGGAGGGACCTCGTTGAGCTCAACGGCAGCAGCACCATCGGGAACATCACGCACCGTCTTCCTGCTCGCGCACACCGGCAGGCCCGCCGCCGTGCGCAGCGCCGAACTCGTCGTCCTGGGGCTGCTGCGCTGCGGCATCGGCGTCCGCGTCCTGGAGGCCGAGGCCTCCGACCTGCCGCTGCCGCCGTCCGTCGAGAAGGTGCCGGAGGCCTGCTCCGACGCCCTCGACGGCTGTGAACTCCTCGTCGTCCTCGGCGGGGACGGCACGCTCCTGCGCGGCGCCGAGTTCTCCCGGGCCTCCGGGGTGCCGATGCTCGGGGTCAACCTGGGCCGGGTCGGCTTCCTCGCGGAGGCCGAGCGGGACGACCTCGACAAGGTCGTCGACCGGGTCGTGACGAAGGCGTACGAGGTCGAGGAGCGCATGACGCTCGACGTCGTCGTGTACGAGAACGGCGACGTCCTGCACCGCGACTGGGCCCTCAACGAGGCGGCCGTCCAGAAGGTGTCGCCGGAGCGGATGCTGGAGGTCGTCCTCGCGATCGACGGCCGCCCGGTGACCGGCTTCGGCTGCGACGGGGTGATCTGCGCGACACCCACGGGCTCCACCGCGTACGCCTTCTCGGCGGGCGGACCGGTCGTCTGGCCGGAGGTCGAGGCGCTGCTGATGGTCCCCATCGGGGCGCACGCGCTGTTCGCGAAGCCGCTCATCACCACCCCCGAGTCGGTGCTCGCCGTCGAGGTCGAGCCGCACACCCCGCACGGCGTGCTGTGGTGCGACGGGCGGCGGACCGTGGAGCTTCCGGCGGGCGCGCGGGTCGAGGTGCGGCGGGGTGCCGTGCCCGTCCGGCTGGCCCGGCTGCACCACGCCTCCTTCACGGACCGGCTGGTCGCCAAGTTCGCCCTGCCGGTGTCCGGGTGGCGGGGCGCTCCGCACTGACGTGCGCCGTTCCCCCGTTCCCCTCATCGAGGCGCTCGAACGATCGGCGCGCCGGAGAGTTACGCCCGGGGCGATGTCGCATCGGACCAGGGAAACCTCGTATGGTCTGGGGCGTGCTGGAGGAGATGCGGATACGGTCGCTCGGGGTCATCGACGACGCGGTGGTCGAGCTGTCGCCCGGCTTCACCGCGGTGACCGGTGAGACCGGTGCGGGCAAGACCATGGTCGTGACCAGTCTGGGCTTGCTGCTCGGTGGACGGGCCGACCCGGCCCTGGTGCGGATCGGCGCGGCCTCGGCCGTCGTCGAAGGACGGATCAGCGTGCCCGCGGGCGGGCCCGCCGCCGTCCGCGCGGAGGAGGCGGGGGCGGAGCTCGACGAGGGCGTGCTCCTCGTCAGTCGCACCATCTCGGCCGAGGGGCGCTCGCGGGCCCACCTCGGCGGGCGCTCCGTGCCCGTCGGGCTGCTCGCCGAGCTCGCCGACGAGCTCGTCGCCGTCCACGGCCAGACCGATCAGCAGGGCCTCCTCAAGCCCGCCCGGCAGCGCGGCGCGCTCGACCGGTACGCGGGCGAGGCCGTCGCCGTCCCGCTCGCCGCCTACAGCGAGGCCTACAAGCGGCTCCGTGCCGTCACGGGCGAGCTGGAGGAGATCACCACCCGGGCCCGGGAACGGGCCCAGGAGGCCGATCTGCTGCGCTTCGGGCTCACCGAGATCGAGGCCGTCGCCCCGCGCGCCGGGGAGGACGTCGAGCTGGCCGCCGAGGCGGAGCGGCTCGGGCACGCCGAGGCACTCGCCTCCGCCGCCGCGCTCGCGCACGGCGCGCTGGCCGGCAATCCCGAGGACCCCGAGGCCGTCGACGCGACGACCCTCGTCGCGGGCGCGGGCCGGGCCCTGGAGGCCGTACGGTCCCACGACGCGGCGCTCGCCTCGCTCGCCGACCGGATGGGGGAGATCTCCATCCTGCTCGGCGACGTGGCCGGGGAGCTCGCCGGATACGCCGACGACCTGGACGCCGACCCGCTGCGGCTCGCCGCCGTCGAGGAGCGGCGCGCGGCCCTCACCCAGCTCACCCGGAAGTACGGCCAGGACATCGCCGCCGTCCTCGCCTGGGCGGAGGAGAGCGCGGCCCGGCTCGGCGAGCTGGACGGCGACGACGACCGCGTCGAGGAGCTGACCACCGAGCGGGACCGGCTGCGCGACGAACTGTCCGTCCTCGCCCAGGGGCTCACCGACGCCCGCACGGAGACGGCCGACCGGTTCGCCGGGGCGGTCACCGCCGAGCTCGCCTCACTCGCCATGCCGCACGCCCGCGTGTCGTTCGCGATCAGCCAGACCGAGGACCCGGAAGGCGTCGAGGTCGGCGGCCGGCGGGTCGCGTACGGACCGTCCGGGGCCGACGAGGTCGAGCTGCTGCTCGCCCCGCACCCCGGCGCGCCGCCGCGGCCGATCGCCAAGGGCGCGTCCGGTGGTGAGCTGTCGCGGGTGATGCTCGCGGTGGAGGTCGTCTTCGCGGGGACCGACCCCGTGCCGACGTACCTCTTCGACGAGGTCGACGCGGGTGTCGGCGGCAAGGCGGCCGTGGAGATCGGGCGGCGGCTCGCCAAGCTCGCCAAGACCGCGCAGGTCGTGGTCGTCACCCACCTTCCGCAGGTCGCCGCCTTCGCCGACCGGCAGCTGCTCGTCGAGAAGACCAACGACGGCTCAGTGACCCGGTCCGGCGTCACCGTCCTGGAGGGCGAGGAGCGGGTGCGGGAGCTGTCCCGGATGCTCGCCGGCCAGGAGGACTCCGAGACGGCAAGGGCGCACGCAGAGGAACTGCTCGCTACGGCTCGGGCGGACGCGTGAGGGTCGCCTGGGGCGTGGGTTGGGGCGTGGCTTGGGGTGGGTGGGCGCGTGAGGCGTGACCTTGGGTGGGACCTGGGGCGGGTGGGCGCGTGAGGCGTGAGCTGGGGTGCGATCCGGGGTCGGTGGGCGCGTGAGGCGTGAGCTGGGGCGGGTCGGTACGTTCGCCGCTGCTTTCGGTGCGACCCGGCTCGCCTACGGGCAGCTGAGGCGGCGACCGCCGGGGAACCCGGGCAGCTGGGAGCGGGTCAACCACGCGGGCCGGCCCGTCACCCTCCACGCCGGTGCCGCCGCCGCGTTCGGCTCGGCGGTCGCTGCGGCGCCCCTCGCGCCGGGCGCCGCCCTGGCCGTCGCCGCCTCGGCCGTCTGCGGGCGGTACGACGACCTGCGCGGGGACCACCGGCGCGGCTTCCGGGCGCATCTGACGGCGCTTCGGGACGGCGAGGTGACCAGCGGGGCCGTCAAGCTCATCGGCATCGGCGCGGCCTCGCTCGTGGCCGGGGCGATGCTCAAGGAACGGCCCGTCGACAAGGTCCTGGCCGGGGTCGTCATCGCCGGCAGCGCCCACCTGGTGAACCTCGTGGACGTACGGCCGGGCCGGGCGGGCCTGACCGTGCTCGCCCTCGGCGCGCCCGGGCTGCTGCGCGGCTCGCTCGCCGCCGCCCCGATGGGGGCAGCGGCGGCGGTCCTCGGCGAGGACCTCGGGGAGCGCACGATGCTCGGCGACATGGGGGCGCACGCGCTCGGCGCGGCCGTCGGCGGCGCGATCGCCGCGGGGAACGGGCGGTTTGGGCTCGTCGCGCACGCGGTGGGTCTTGCGGCCGCCGCGGCGTGGGGGGAGCGCGGCGCCGCCTCGTGCGCTCACCCGGGTGGGTGAACCCTGGGGCGGGCCGGGACGGTGGACGCCCTCCGTGCAAGGGAACGACGCCGTTTCGGTGCCGGAACGTGCGTACGGTCGGCGGCACGGGCTGGCATCCTTGGGCGCGTGACACAGCTCCGTACGGTCCAAGTGCTGGGCGGCGGCAGCGCGGGCAGCAGCTCCCACGTCCGATCACTCGCCTCGGGGCTGGTGGCGAGGGGCGTGCGGGTGACCGTGTGCGCCCCGGCAGAACTCGACCGTCTCTACGACTACCTCGGCGCGGGCGCGCACTTCGTGCCCCTGCCGCGCCTCGGCGACCCCGCGACCGTCACCGCGCTCCGTAACGCCTGCATCGGTGCGGACGTGGTCCACGCGCACGGGCTCCAGGCCTCCGTGCGGGCGGCGCTCGCGCTGTCGGTGCCGTGCGGTGGAGGGTCCTTCGGTGAGGGCTCGTCCGGTGGGGGCGCCTCCGGTGGGGGTGCCTTCGGTCGGGGGCCCTCCGGTGGGGGGCGCACGCCGCTCGTCACCACCTGGCACAGCCGGAACCACCTGGACGGGGCGCGGGGCGGGGTGCAGCGGCTCCTGGAGCGGCGGACCGTGCGGGCCGCGTCCGTCGTCCTCGGCACGTCGTCCGAACTCGTCGACCGGGCGCGGCGGCGCGGGGCGCGGGACGCCCGGCTCGCCCCCGTCACCGTGCCGGCCGCGCGAGGGCCCGTCTGCCTGCACGACGGCAAGGCCCGTGCCGAACTGGGCGCGGTCGACCGGCCGCTGCTGATGGCGGTCGGGGCGCTCGAACGGGGGCGGGGGTACGGGACCCTGCTCGACGCGGCACGGCTGTGGCGGGACCTCGACCCGCAGCCGCTGCTCGTCATCGCGGGCGAAGGGCGCGAACGGGCCGCGCTCCAGCGGCGGATCACCGCGGAGGGGCTCGCGGTGCGGCTGATCGGGCGGCGCGACGACGTCGCGGAGCTGCTGGCGGCGGCGGACGTCGCGGTCCTCCCGTCGCGCCGGGAGGCCCGCTCCCTGCTCGCGCAGGAGGCGCTGCGGCTCGGCGTGCCGCTGGTCGCGACGGCGGTCGGCGGGGTGCCGGAACTGGTCGGGGACGCGGCGGAGCTGGTGCCGTACGGGGACGCGGCGGCCCTCGCGGGGGCGGTGCGGGGGCTGTTGGAGGACGCCGAACGGCGGATGGACCTGGCGGCGGCGGGGCGGGTGCAGGCGGGGACGTGGCCGACGGAGGACGAGACGGTGGCGCACGTGCTGAGCGTGTACGACGAGTTGGCGGGGCGCTGACGCGGTGCCGGTTCGGGGCGGGGTTGTTTCCCCCACCCCGCCCCTTCCCGAAACTCTGACGAGACCGGGGGCTCCGCCCCCGAACCCCCCAGGCGGCAGCTTCGCGCCGCGGGGCGGGTGGCGGGGGCGCCGGCCCCTTGCCCGTGCGGCAGCTTCGCGCCGCCGGGCGAGACCCGGGACCTCGCCGCCCCGCGGTGCCTTCCGGCAGCAGTCGAGGCCCGGGTCGTGCCCCCCGCGGTGCCTTCGCGCCGGCAGCAGTCAAGGCCCGGGGCGTGCCCCCCCCACGTGCCTTCGGCTCGGCAGGCGAGCTCAGGGGGCCCTCCGGGGTGCTACGTCGTGTGGCGGCGGGCTCTCAGGGCCAGGGAGAGGGCCAGGACCGTTTGGGGGTCGTCCAGGTCCGTGCCGAGGAGTTCGGAGATGCGGGCCAGGCGGTTGTAGAGGGTCTGGCGGTTGAGGTGGAGTTCTCGGGCCGTTTCCGCCTTGCGGCCCGCGTGGGCCAGGTACGTCTCCAGGGTGGGGAGCAGCGGCGGGCGGGAGGTGCGGTCGTGGTCGCGGAGGGGGCCGATCGCGCGGTCCACGAAGGCCGCCAGGTCGGGGTGGTCCCGTAGGCGCCACAGGAGGAGGTCGATGTCCAGGCGGCGGGCGTCGTACCAGGGGAGGTCCGAGAGGCCCTGCGCGGCCGTCGCCGTCTCCGCCGCGTGCCGCAGGCCTGCGGAGGCCGCGGCCCAGCTTCCGGCGACGCCCACGACGACCACCGGCGGGTGGACGCCCGCGCGCTCCAGGCCGGCCCGCTCCACGCCCGCGCGGAGCGCCGCCGCGACCCGGTCCGCGACGGCCGTGCGCTCCGACTCCGAGCGCAGGCCCAGGAGGAGGGGGACCCGGCCTTCGACCGGGCGGACGCCGAGGAGTACGGGGACGCCGACCGAGGAGAGTTCTTCCAGGACCGCCCGGGCGAGGAGGGCCCAGTTGCCCGACGGGGAGAGTTCCGAGGCCAGGCGCATGACCACCGGGAGGAGGGGGCCGTCGCCGGGCTTGAAGCCGAGGACGCGGGCCTGGGCGGGCGCGGCCTCCGCGGTGATCCGGCCCTCCGCCAGGTCCGTCAGGAAGTCGCCCCGGCCGCGTGCGGCCAGCTCCTCCTCCTGGCGGGCCTGCATGAGGACGACCGCGAGGATGCCCGCCGCCCGCTCGGCGGCCATCCGGTGGACGGGGGAGAGGGCGCCGGAGACCGAGAGGAGGACCAGGCGGGCCCGCACCGAGCCCGTACCGGGGCCGCCGCCCGGCACGTCGACGAGGACCGTGCCGGTGGGCGGGCCCGACTCGCGGGCCGCCCGCTGGCCGCGCAGCCCGTCCCAGACCTGGAGCGGGTCGGCGGGCCCGGACTCGGTGCCCGCCGCGTACAGCAGCTGGCCGTCGGGGGTCTCCAGGAAGACCGGGTTCGCGGCGAAGTCGGAGAGGATGCGCAGGACCTGCGGGATCCCACCGCCGCCGAGCAGCGCCTCCGTGCACTGCCGGTGGACCTCCTCGGCCTGCCGGAGGAGCGCGTAGTGGCCGTTGACGATCTCGGTGTGGATCTCCTCCGTGACGGCCACGAAGGGCACCTCGCGGTGGAGCTGGACGAGGGGCAGGCCGGCCGCCCGGGCGGTCTCCACTATCGTCGCGGGCAGCCGGGCGAAGCGCGGACCCAGTTCGACGACGAGCGCGGCGATGCCCCGGTCGGCGAGGCGGCGGACGAAGGCCCGTTGTTCGGCCGGGCGGGTGCCCAGGCCGAGACCCGTCGTGAGGAGCAGCTCGCCGCCCTTGAGCAGCGACGCGATGTTCGGCACCTCGCCCGCGTGCACCCAGCGCACCGTGCGGTGCAGCCGGTCCGCGCCGGCGACGACCTCCGGGAGCCCGCTGCGCAGCCCCGGGAGTTCGAGTGCCCGCTGCACGGTGATCCCGCCCTGATTGTCCATGGGGCCGGACGCTACCCGCGTCCGTGTTCCGGTGACATCACCCCACGGTTACGGGACCGGACACTTCGTCCATCGGGGCGACAACTCGTCGCCCTCTGGCGGGAATTGTGCGACCGCATGTCGATTGTGGCCTGCGTCACACGCGAGGATGCTCTCGCGCCATGGCAAAGAACTCCACCCCAGAGGTCCACCGGCTGAAGGCGAACTCCGTCGGTCTGGTCGGTGTCGTCTTCATGGCCGTGGCCACCGCGGCCCCGATCACGGCGATGACCGGCAACCTCCCCATCGCCGTCGGCTTCGGCAACGGCACCGGCGCACCCGCCGGATATCTCTTCGCGACCCTCGTCCTGACCGTCTTCTCCGTCGGCTATGTCGCCATGGCCAAGCGGATCACGGCCGCGGGCGCCTTCTACGGCTACATCTCGCACGGCCTCGGCCGGATCGCCGGCATGGCCTCCGGCATGCTCGCGGTCCTCGCGTACATCGTCTTCGAGGCCTCGATCGTCGGCGTCTTCGCGTACTTCGCCCGGACGACGGTCGCCGATCAGCTCGGCGTCGACATTCCGTGGATCCTGTACGCGGCGGTCATGCTGGCCGTGACGGCCCTCCTCTCGTACTTCGACATCAACCTGACCGCCAAGGCGCTCGGCGTGATGCTCATCGCCGAGATCGCGGTCCTCTTCGCGGTCGCCACCGCCGTGCTCATCGCCGGCGGCGGCCCCGACGGCATCCCGGTCGAGCCGATCAACCCCATGAACGCCTTCACCGGCACCTCCGCGGGGCTCGGCCTCTTCTTCGCCTTCTGGTCCTGGGTCGGCTTCGAGTCGACCGCGATGTACGGGGAGGAGTCGCGCAACCCGAAGAAGGTCATCCCGCGCGCCACCCTGATATCCGTCATCGGCGTCGGCCTCTTCTACATCTACGTCTCCTGGATGACGATCGCCGGAAACGGCCTCACCGAGTCCGTGAAGCTGTCGGCCTCCTCCAGCCCGCTCGACCTGTTCTTCGCCCCCACCCAGTCCTTCATCGGCGCCTGGGCCGTCGACGCCTTCCAGTGGCTGCTGCTGACCGGCTCCTTCGCCTGCGGCATGGCCTTCCACCAGTGCGCCTCGCGCTACCTGTACGCCATCGGCCGCGAGGGCTTCCTCCACCCGGCGCTCGGCCGCACCCACGCGCGGCACGGCTCGCCGTACATCGCCTCCTACGTGCAGAGCGCGATCGCCGTCGGTCTCGTCCTCGCCTTCTGGCTCACCGGCCAGGACCCCTACATCCACCTCTACACGCTGCTCGCGATCCTCGGCACGATGGCGATCCTCATCGTCCAGACCCTCTGCTCCTTCGCCGTCATCGGCTACTTCCGCAAGAACCACCCCGAGGACCGGCACTGGTTCAAGACCCTCGTCGCCCCGCTCCTCGGCGGCCTCGGCATGATCGCCGTCGTCGTCCTGCTGGTCGTCAACATGGAGACCGCGGCCGGTCTCGCCGCCGACTCCCTCTTCTTCAAGGCGATCCCCTGGATCGTCGGCGCGGTCTTCTTCGGCGGCCTCGGCCTCGGCTTCTACCTCAAGGCCAAGCGGCCCGAGCGGTACGAGATCATCGGCCGGATCGTCCTGGAGGACGCGGCCGAGCGGCCCGCCGCGGAGGCCCCCGCCCCCGCTGCCGTACCTCAGGGCTGACCCTCGCTGCCATACCCCAGGGCTGCCCCCGCTGCTGTACCTCAGAGCTGCCCCCCATCGCCGTACCTCAGAGCTGATTCCCCCTTCTTCCAGGAGCGCTCCATGGCACGCACCAACCCGATGCACCTCCTGAAGCGTCTCGCCGCCGAGCACGCCGACGCCCGACGGCTGGACATCCCCGTCGACGAGCTCAGAGGCATGCGAGCCGACGCCCTCGGGCGCCGCTCCCTGCTCACGTACGCCGCCGCTGCCGGTGTCGCCGTCGGCGTCGGCGCCGCCGGTCTGGGCGGGGCCGTCCCCGCCCGCGCCGCCACCCCGTCCCCGCCCGTCAAGAGCACCGCCAGGATCGCCGTCGTCGGGGCCGGGATATCCGGCCTCACCGCCGCACTCACCCTCCAGGACGCCGGCCTGAGCCCCGTGCTCTACGAGGCCAACCCCTCCCGGGTCGGCGGCCGCATGTGGACCCAGCGCGCCCACTGGGCGTACGGCCAGACCTCCGAGATCGGAGGCGAGCTGATCGACACCAGCCACAAGAAGATCCTGGAGCTCTGCCGCCGCTTCGACCTCGCCGTCGAGGACTTCCTCGGCGGCGGGCCCAACGGGGCCGAGGAGGTCCTCTGGTTCGGCGGCGCCTACTACCCGCGCCACCAGGCCGACGAGGACTTCAACGCGGTCTACCAGGCGCTGCGCCGCGACATCTCCGAGGCGGGCGAGGTCCGCTGGAACCAGACCACGCCCACCGGCACCGCCCTCGACAACATGTCCGTGTACGAGTGGATCGAGAGCCGGATCCCCGGCGGTCACTCCTCACCGCTCGGCAAGTTCATCGACGTCGCCTACAACGTCGAGTACGGCGCCGACACCACCGAACAGTCCTCG
This sequence comes from Streptomyces sp. NPDC056169, assembly GCF_042268445.1. Lineage (NCBI taxonomy): Bacteria > Bacillati > Actinomycetota > Actinomycetes > Kitasatosporales > Streptomycetaceae > Streptomyces > Streptomyces sp. NPDC056169. Next base: position 19,223 of record NZ_JBHJUO010000016.1, read on the forward strand.
CTCGCCCTCGTCCTCCTCATGGGCTACCAGACCAATCCGGGCAACTTCAACGTCTGGGGCCTGTCCAACGAGCGGTACCACATCGTCGGCGGCAACGATCAGCTCCCGAACGCCGTCGCCGGGGCCCTCACCGCCGGCACCCTGCGCCAGGGCTGGTCCCTGACCGCCGTACGGGCCAACGCCGACGGCACCCAGACGCTGACCTTCAGCGAGGCCGGCGCGACCCGGACCGTCACCGCCGACCACACGATCCTCTGTCTCCCGCTGCCGATCCTCCAGCAGCTGGACCTCTCCCAGGCCGGCTTCGACCCGCTCATGCGGAACCTCCTGCGGGACGCCCGCATGGGTTACTGCACCAAGCTCAACATGCAGTTCGGCACCCGTCCCTGGCGCGGCACCGGCCCCTGGCCCGGGGTCTCCGCCGGCGACTGCTTCACCGACGGCGAGGTCCAGCAGACCTGGGACACCACCAAGATCCAGGGCGGCACCGGCGGCATCCTCCTCCAGTACGGCGGCGGCAGCCTGGCCAGGAACCTGAACCCGGCCGGGCCGTTCTCCACCGAGTCCGACCCGTACGTGCGCGGCCTCGTCACCCGCTACCTCGCGGGCATCGACGCCTTCTTCCCCGGCACGTCCAGGGCGTACACCGGCCGTGCCCAGCTCTCCGCCTGGCACAAGAACCCGTACGCGCTCGGCGCGTACTCCTGCTGGCCCGTGGGCTACCTCCACCAGTACGCGGGGTACGAGGGCAAGGCCCAGGGCAACGTCCACATCGGCGGCGAGCACTGCAGCTACGACTTCCAGGGCTTCATGGAGGGCGGGGCCACGGAGGGCGAGCGCGCCGCCAAGGAGGTGATCGACGCGCTGCGCTGAGCCGGCTCAGCCGGCCGGCGCGATGTTCTGGTTGAAGCGGAACACGTTGTCGGGGTCGTACGCGTTCTTCACGGCGGCGAGCCGGCGGTAGTTGTCCTCACCGTAGGAGGAGACGATCCGCTGCTCGCCCTCGGCCCCGATGAAGTTCAGGTACGTCGCCTCCAGGGCCCACGGCCGCGCGTCGGCCCGCACGTCGTGGACCCACTGCTTCGCCTGCTCGTCGTACGCGGGGTCCTCCCAGGTCGCGAACGGGTGCACCGCCCAGGGCGCGGTGCGCCACGGCTGCGGGTATCCGGAGGGCCCCGCGGCCACGGCCCCGCCCATCAGGAACAGCACGTGCTGGGTGGCGGTCGAGGCCGGGATCCGCGCGCCGCGGTCGCAGAAGACGTCCACGGCCTCGTCGGGGAGTTCTCGCAGGTACTCGGCCGACCAGTAGTTCCGCAGCCCCGGCGGGTCGTCCAGCATCGTCTGGAGGTCCACGTACGGGATGTCCGTGACGACTTCGACCACGGGCTTCAGCGCGAACAGCGGCGCCGCGAACTCGCGGAGCTCGGCGACCGGACCGGTGTACGTGAACAGTGCCCCGCAGACCAGCTTGCCGACCAGGTCCTCGGGCACGAACGGCTCCGGGGGCGCGGGCATGTAGATGGCGCCGCCGCCCATCTCGTCCGGCGCGCGGGCGCCGAGATCGCGGAAGGTGCGCACCACCTCGGGCGCGTCGGCGGGCAGGAACAGCAGCATCGCGACGCTCATCTCGGGCAGCGGGTGCAGCCGCATCGTCAGCGAGGTCGCCACCCCGAAGTTGCCGCCGCCGCCGTGCAGCGCCCAGAACAGCTCCGGGTTCTCCTCCGCGTCCGTGTGGACGTGCTTGCCCTCGGCGGTGATCAGGTCGGCGGCGAGCAGATTGTCGCTGGCGAGACCGAACTTCCGCTCCAGCCAGCCGGAGCCGCCGCCCAGCGTGAAGCCGCCGACGCCCGTGGTGGACACCCGCCCGCCGGTGGTCGCCACCTGGAACGGCTGGCAGGCGTGGTCCAGGTGGGACATCGTCGCCCCGCCCTCGACCCTGACCGTCATGTCCTCCGGGTCCACGACGACGCCGTGCATCCTGCGGAGGTCGACGACCAGCGCGCCGTCGATCATGGAACTCCCGGCGACGCTGTGGCCGCCGCCGCGCACCGCGATCGGCAGCTCGGTCCGGCGGCCGAACAGGATCGCGTTGGACACGTCGGCCTGGCCGGCGCACTGGGCGATCACCGAAGGGCGCCGGTCGATCATGCCGTTGTGCAGGGCGCGTGCCTCGTCGTAGCCCGGATCGCCGGGGGTGATCACCTCACCGGCCAGGTCCTCGACCAGTCCGGCCAGAGCGCTTTCGGAGACATGGGGAGCCATGGGGAGCCCCCCTTTCGTGCGGGGGGACGGGACCTTCTCATCGTAGGTCCGGGCGCCGTCCCCCGCGCGGGCCGCCCAGGCCTTGTCCGGCGTATCAGGGCCGGACAAGCCCTGGTGACAGTCCCTAGCCGCCGTACGCCCCGCTGGCCGTCAGGCGCAGGGCGGTGTCGATCAGCGGGACGTGGCTGAACGCCTGCGGGAAGTTCCCCACCTGGCGCTGGAGCCGCGGGTCCCACTCCTCGGCGAGCAGCCCGAGGTCGTTGCGGAGCGAGAGCAGCTTCTCGAAGAGGGTGCGGGCCTCGTCCACGCGGCCGATCATCGCCAGGTCGTCGGCGAGCCAGAAGGAGCAGGCGAGGAACGCGCCCTCGTCGCCCTCCAGGCCGTCGACACCGGCCTCCTCGCCGGCCGTCGGGTAGCGCAGCACGAAGCCGTCCTCCGTGGACAGCTCCCGCTGGATCGCCTCGATCGTGCCGATGACCCGCTTGTCGTCCGGCGGGAGGAAACCCATCTGCGGGATCAGCAGCAGCGAGGCGTCCAGCTCCTTGGAGCCGTACGACTGCGTGAACGTGTTCCGCTCCGGGTCGTAGCCCTTCTCGCAGACGTCCCGGTGGATCTCGTCGCGGAGGTCGCGCCAGCGCTCCAGAGGGCCGTCGGCGTCCCCGGACTCGATGAGCTTGATCGTGCGGTCGACGGCCACCCAGGCCATCACCTTGGAGTGGGTGAAGTGGCGGCGCGGGCCGCGGACCTCCCAGATGCCCTCGTCGGGCTGGTCCCAGTGGGTCTCCAGGTACTTGATCAGCCTCAGCTGGAGGGTCGAGGCGTAGTCGTTGCGGGAGAGCCCCGTCATGTGCGCGAGGTGGAGGGCCTCGGTGACCTCGCCGTAGACGTCGAGCTGGAGCTGGTTCGCGGCGCCGTTGCCGACCCGGACCGGGCCGGAGTTCTCGTACCCCGGGAGCCAGTCGAGCTCGGCCTCGCCGAGCTCCCGCTCGCCCGCGATGCCGTACATGATCTGGAGGTTCTCCGGGTCGCCCGCGACCGCGCGGAGCAGCCAGTCCCGCCAGGCGCGGGCCTCCTCGCGGTAGCCGGTGCGCAGCATCGAGGAGAGGGTGATCGCCGCGTCCCGCAGCCACGTGTAGCGGTAGTCCCAGTTGCGGACGCCGCCGATCTCCTCGGGCAGCGAGGTGGTCGGCGCGGCCACGATCCCGCCGGTCGGCGCGTACGTCAGCGCCTTCAGCGTGATCAGGGAGCGGACCACCGCCTCCCGGTAGGGGCCGTGGTACGTGCAGTGCGCGACCCACTCGCGCCAGAAGTCGGCGGTCGCCTCCAGCGAGCCCTCCGGGTCCGGGAGGGCGGGCGGCTCCTTGTGGGAGGGCTGCCAGGAGAGCGTGAAGGTGATCCGGTCACCGGGGGAGACGGTGAACTCGGAGTACGTGGTGAGGTCCTCGCCGTGCGTCTCCGCGTCCGTGTCCAGCCACACCGAGTCGGGCCCGGCGACGGCGACGGTGCGGTCGCCGACCTTGTGGACCCAGGGCACGATCCGGCCGTAGCTGAAGCGCATCCGCAGCGCGGAACTCATCGGCACCCGGCCGGAGACGCCCTCCACGATCCGGATGATCTGCGGGGCGCCGTCGCGCGGCGGCATGAAGTCCGTCACCCGGACCGTGCCGCGCGGGGTGTCCCACTCGGATTCCAGGATCAGCGAGTCGCCCTGATAGCGGCGCCGGTCCGCCGGGGGCGGTTCGGCGTCCTCGGACACGGCGGGTCCCACCCGCCAGAATCCGTGTTCCTCGGTGCCGAGCAGCCCCGCGAAGACGGCGTGCGAGTCGAAGCGGGGGAGACACAGCCAGTCCACGCTGCCGTCCCGGCAGACCAGGGCGGCGGTCTGCATGTCTCCGATGAGTGCGTAATCCTCGATGCGCCCGGCCACGTGCTTCACTCCAGTCGAACGGCCATGTCCGCCCCGCGGGGCGCTTGCTCCAGATGCGCCGGCTGGGTGTCAGCCGGGTCTGTGTGTGTCAGCGGTCAAGGGATCGTCGACGAGCTTCGGTCCGGTTGTGCTGGCGGGGTGGTGCCGCTGGCCGGCCTGCTCGGCGGGCTATGTCCGAGCAGAATACGTCGCACCCTAGTGACCCGGTGATCACGCGGGTAACGTCGCTGCTCCGATCGGGTGAACACGTCCGTGACCTCGCCGATCACCCCGCCGGACGGATCCCGCCCCACCCCTTTCGTAGCCGTCCGTGTACACCCGACTGCCGCGTGTGGCCGGAAGCGGTCTCCCGATGTCGCTGATACCCTGGTACCCCGTGGACCGGTGGGAAACGGCGACAGCCGAGGACCCCGAAACCGCAGCGACGGCACCCCCCGATTCTTCCGGAGGGGACGCCGGTACGCACCTCCAGAACGCGACCACGGGAGCCCCCTCTTGGCGATGCCGCCCAACACCACGACGACCAAGCACATCTTCGTCACCGGGGGTGTCGCCTCCAGCCTCGGCAAGGGCCTGACCGCCTCCAGCCTGGGTGCGCTCCTCAAGGCCCGGGGCCTGCGGGTCACGATGCAGAAGCTCGACCCGTACCTCAACGTCGACCCGGGCACGATGAACCCCTTCCAGCACGGTGAGGTGTTCGTCACCAACGACGGCGCCGAGACCGACCTGGACATCGGCCACTACGAGCGCTTCCTCGACGTCGACCTCGACGGCTCGGCCAACGTCACCACCGGCCAGGTCTACTCGCAGGTCATCGCCAAGGAGCGGCGCGGCGAGTACCTCGGCGACACCGTGCAGGTCATCCCGCACATCACGAACGAGATCAAGTCCCGGATCCGCCGCATGGCGACGGACGACGTGGACGTCGTCATCACCGAGGTCGGCGGCACCGTCGGCGACATCGAGTCCCTGCCGTTCCTGGAGACCGTCCGCCAGGTCCGCCACGAGGTCGGCCGCGACAACGTCTTCGTCGTGCACATCTCGCTGCTGCCCTACATTGGCCCCTCCGGCGAGCTGAAGACCAAGCCGACCCAGCACTCGGTCGCCGCCCTGCGCAACATCGGTATCCAGCCGGACGCGATCGTCCTGCGCGCCGACCGCGAGGTCCCGACCGCCATCAAGCGCAAGATCTCGCTGATGTGCGACGTCGACGAGGCCGCGGTCGTCGCCGCGATCGACGCCAAGTCGATCTACGACATCCCGAAGGTCCTGCACACCGAGGGCCTGGACGCCTACGTCGTCCGCAAGCTCGACCTGCCCTTCCGCGACGTGGACTGGTCCACCTGGGACGACCTGCTGGACCGCGTCCACAACCCCGACCACGAGGTCACGGTCGCGCTCGTCGGCAAGTACATCGACCTGCCCGACGCCTACCTCTCGATCACCGAGGCCATGCGCGCCGGCGGCTTCGCCAACAAGGCGCGGGTCAAGGTCAAGTGGGTCACCTCCGACGAGTGCAAGACGCCGGCCGGCGCCAAGAAGCAGCTCGGCGACGTCGACGCGATCCTCATCCCCGGCGGCTTCGGCGACCGCGGTGTGAACGGCAAGATCGGCGCGATCCAGTACGCCCGTGAGAACAAGGTGCCGCTGCTCGGCATCTGCCTCGGCCTGCAGTGCATCGTCATCGAGGCCGCGCGGAACCTGGCGGACATCCCGGACGCCAACTCCACCGAGTTCGACCCGGCCACCGCGCACCCCGTCGTCTCCACGATGGAGGAGCAGCTCGCGTACGTCGAGGGCGCCGGCGACCTGGGCGGAACGATGCGCCTGGGCCTGTACCCGGCGAAGCTCGCCGAGGGCTCGATCGTCCGCGAGGTCTACGGCGACCAGCCGTACGTGGACGAGCGCCACCGTCACCGCTACGAGGTGAACAACTCCTACCGCGCGGAGCTGGAGAAGAAGGCCGGCCTGGTCTTCTCCGGCACCTCCCCGGACAACAAGCTCGTCGAGTACGTCGAGTACCCGCGCGAGATCCACCCGTACCTGGTCGCCACCCAGGCGCACCCGGAGCTCCGCTCCCGCCCGACCCGCCCGCACCCGCTCTTCGCGGGCCTGGTCAAGGCGGCGGTCGAGCGCAAGACGGGCAAGCCGGCCAAGTAACCGCCGGGCGTTAACGTTGCCGGGGTACGGGTCCTCACGGACGCGTACCCCGGCTTTCGTGTGTGCGCGTACGTGGGAGGACCCAGATGGAGCTGCAGGACACCCCGGAGGAGTGGCGGGTCGTCGCGACGACGACCCCCTTCCAGGGAAAGAAGACCAGTGTCCGCACGGACGAGGTGGTCATGCCGGACGGCACGGTCGTGAGCCGCGACTACCAGGTCCACCCCGGCTCGGTGGCCGTCCTGGCCCTGGACGAGCAGGACCGGGTCCTGCTGCTCAAGCAGTACCGGCACCCGGTGCGGCAGAAGCTCTGGGAGATCCCGGCGGGGCTCCTCGACGTACCCGGTGAGAACCCGCTGCACGCCGCCCAGCGCGAGCTGTACGAGGAGGCCCACGTCAAGGCGGGCGACTGGCGGGTCCTGACCGACGTCTACACGACCCCCGGCGGCTGCGACGAGGCCGTACGGATCTTCCTCGCCCAGGACCTCGCGGAGGCGGAGGGCGAGCGCTACGAGGTCTCCGACGAGGAGGCCGACATGGAGCTGGCGCGGGTGCCGCTCGCGGAGCTCGTGAAGGGGGTCCTCGCGGGCGAGCTGCACAACAACTGCCTGGTCGTGGGCGTCCTGTCGCTGGCCGCCGCGCGCGCCGGCGAAGGGGTGGAGGCGCTGCGCCCGGCGGAGGCGCCCTGGCCGGCCCGCCCGTTCGACGCGTAACGGGCCCGCGTCGCGGCCCGTAGCGGGACGTCGCGGTCCGCCGCGGTCCGGACGTGCGTTGCCGCATTGGGCGCCCGCTCACGACCCGGCGGTGTGACCATCGGCTGATCCGATCGGGGGATGTGTCCGCCGCGCTCCACCGGGTCCGTGCCGCGCCCTGAACTACGCTCGGAATCACCCGTGCGGAGACCCCCGCGGGATCGGCTCGTGCGCAGGTGGACGGGAGCGTGGCCCGTGACGGATCAGGCGGTGGCGGCGGCCGTGGGCCGGCGGTTCTTCGGCCGGCAGCGGGAGTTGAAGGCCCTGCGCGCCGACATCGAACGGACCGGCCTCGACACCCTCACGGGCCGCAAGGCACCCCGCGCCCGGGTCCTGCTCGTCGCCGGCAAGCCGGGCTCCGGGCGTACCGCCCTCGCCGAGGAGCTGGCCGGCGGGCTCGCCGACCGCTACCCCGACGGGGTGTTCCGCGCCCGGCTCACCGAGCCCGGCGGCGACCCCGTCCCCACCGCCCGCGTCGCCCAGGAACTCCTGGCCGCGCTCGGCGTGGCCGAGCCGCCCGGCGCCGGCGAGGACGAGCTGACCGAACTGGTCCGGCACGCCCTCGCCGGGCGCCGGGCCGTCCTGATCCTCGACGACGCCGTCGACGCCGAGCAGGCCGACCCGCTGATCCCCGACAACCCCGACACCCTGGTCGTCGGCGTCTCGCGCGGACCGCTCACCGGCATCCCCGACGTACGGCCCTGCACCCTCGGCGGGCTCGACCCCAAGTCGGCCATCGAGCTGCTCACGGCCTTCACCGGCTCCGTGCGCATCACCGTCGACCCGCAGGCCGCCGAGACCCTCGTCGAGACGTGCGGGGGGATGCCCGCCGCCGTCGTCCTCGCCGGGGGCTGGCTCGCCACCCGCCCCAAGGCCTCCGTCGCCGACCTCGCGAAGCAGCTGCGCGGGCTGAGCGGCGACCCGCTCACCCGGACCTTCCTGCTCGCCCACGAGGCGCTGCCCGCGACCGCCGCCCGGATACTGCGATTCCTCTCCCTGGCCCCGCTCGGCCGGGCCGACGCCCACACCGCCTCCGCCCTGGCCGGCTGCTCGGTCTCCGCGGCCGACACCACCCTCGCCGACTTCGCCGCCCTGGGGCTCGTCTCCGGCGGCGACGACGGCCAGTACGAGGTCCCCGCCCATCTCGTCCCCCTCCTTCGCGCTCAGCTGGAGGAGCGCGACCGGCCCGCCGAGGTGCAGCTCGCCCGGGCCCGGATGCTGGAGCGGACCGTACGGCTCCTCCAGTCGTGCCGTGCGGTCACCGAACCCGAGGGCTCGCCCGCCCGGCGGAAACTGGCCGGTCTGCCGCGCGCCCTGCGGTTCCCGACCCGGGAGGCCGGGGCCGACTGGCTCCGCTCCCGGCAGCCCGTCCTGCTGGCCTCCGCCCGCCTCGCCGTCGCCGACGGGGAGCTCGACACCCTGGCCCGCCGCCTGATCGCCTCCCTGGTCAGGGCGCTGGCCGCGCACCGCGGCGCCGAGGCCGCGGCGCCCCAGCTGTACGGCCTCCACCAGCTCGTCCTGGACGTGGCCGAGCGGCGCGGACTGCACCGCGAGCGGGCGGCGGCCCTGCTGAACCTGGCCGATCTCGATGCCAGGACCGGACGCACGAAAGACGCACTGCTGCGATATCGGTTGGCATTGGATGCCGGAAGGGCAGCAAATGATCCGTACGCCACCGGTCGCGCAATGGAATCCGTAGGTGGCTCGTATCAGGAGCTGGGTGACTGGCAGCGGGCCGGCGACTGGTACGGGCGGGCGCTCGCCCAGCGCCTCGCCCGCGACGAGCGCCCCGACCAGGCCCGGCTGTACGGCCGCCTCGGCGCCGTACAGACCTATGCCGGACGGTACGGCGAGGCCCTGCGGAACTGGCGGGCCGCCGCGGCCGGCTACCGCAGGCTCGCCGATCTCCCGGGCCACGCACGGGCGTTGAGCGAGGCGGCCCGCGTCCAGGAGTACGCGGGACGGCCCGAGGAGTCGCTGCGGACCTGCGAGGAGGCGGTGGAGTGGGCCCGGCGGGCGCAGGACACCCGGCTCCAGGCGGCGCTCCAGCTGCGGCTCGCCGACACCCTCGACCGGCTCGGTGACCCGGCTGCCGCCAGGCTCCACAGGGCCGCAGCCGAGCGATTGCTGGAAACGGATCCCCCAGCCTACGAAATCCGCAGTGGGTTCGAGAAAGATTAGTACTTTGAAAGGCTAGACACCGGGAACTCCTTCATTAGACTGGGTCCGCCGCGTTCGAACGTGGTCTGCCCCGGTGCGCCGCAGTGCATCCGGGTATGTATCGCAGTGCCCCAGTTGTCCCCCCAGATTCAAGGACCGTGATCGACGATGAAGGTCGGCATCCCCCGCGAGGTCAAGAACAACGAGTTCCGCGTGGCCATCACCCCTGCGGGTGTCCACGAGCTCGTCCGCAACGGCCACCAGGTCTTCGTCGAGCAGAACGCCGGTGTCGGCTCCTCGATCACGGACGAGGAGTACGTCGGCGCCGGCGCCGAGATCCTCGCGACGGCCGACGAGGTCTGGGCCACCGCCGACCTGCTGCTCAAGGTCAAGGAGCCCATCGCGGAGGAGTACCACCGCCTCCGCAAGGACCAGACCCTCTTCACGTACCTCCACCTCGCCGCCTCCCGCGAGTGCACGGACGCGCTGCTGGAGTCCGGCACCACGGCCATCGCCTACGAGACCGTCGAGACCGCGAACCGCGCCCTGCCGCTGCTCGCCCCGATGTCCGAGGTCGCGGGCCGTCTGGCCCCGCAGGTCGGCGCCTACCACCTGATGCGCTCGGTCGGCGGCCGCGGCGTCCTCCCCGGCGGCGTCCCCGGCACCCACGCCGGCGAGTGCGTCGTCATCGGCGGCGGCGTCTCCGGCTGGAACGCCACGCAGATCGCCGTCGGCATGGGCTTCCACGTGACCCTGCTCGACCGCGACATCAACAAGCTCCGCGAGGCCGACAAGATCTTCGGCACCAAGGTGAAGACGATCGTCTCCAACGCCTACGAGCTGGAGAAGGCCGTCGTCGAGGCCGACCTCGTCATCGGCGCCGTCCTCATCCCGGGCGCCAAGGCCCCGAAGCTGGTCACCAACGAGCTCGTCGCCAAGATGAAGCCCGGAAGTGTCCTTGTCGACATTGCGATCGACCAGGGCGGCTGCTTCGAGGACTCCCACGCGACCACCCACGCCGAGCCGACCTTCCAGGTCCACAACTCGGTCTTCTACTGCGTCGCCAACATGCCGGGCGCGGTCCCGAACACCTCCACCTACGCGCTCACCAACGCCACGCTGCCCTACATCGTGTCGCTGGCGAACAACGGCTGGGCCGAGGCCCTGCGCCGCGACTCCGCGCTCGCCCTGGGTCTCAACACCCATGACGGCAAGGTGGTTTACAAGGAGGTCGCGGAGGCGCACGGTCTCGACCACGTCGAGCTGAGCGCCCTCCTGGGCTGACCCCCGAGGCATCGCCGTCAACGCGTGCCGTCAATGCCACACACCCGGCCGGACCTTGTTCGACAAGGTCCGGCCGGCTGTGTGTCCGGCCACGTCCGGGGCCCGCGCAACTCGCCTCGAACGTAACCCTTTAACCGTTTCGCGCACCCCTGAAACGTGTGGATGCATGCCTGCGCACCCTTGACAGAGACGTGTTCGGTTGCCGACACATCGGGCCGGGTCCGGCGGATTGTGTTGCTGCGGAGCGGTGACACGCCATAGAGTCGCCAACCGTCGGCATGGTGCCACGCTGACCTATCGATAAATGTTCCTGGTGACATCCAAGGAGGTAAGACGACTTGTGAATGAGTCGACAATTACTCCCGGGAGCGGTGCGCCAGGTGCCCCGATCGGCTCCGTCGCGGTGCGGACCTTCGCGACGCACCAGCCCATGACGACAGCCCACACGATGAAGACGATGGACGGCCTACACGTGAACGCCACGGCCGGCAACGAGATGGGCCGAGAGTCCACCCACTTCGCCGCCTTTGACGAGGTGCCCGAGGGGCACTTCTACGACCCCGACGCCGAGTACGAGCCCGACCCGGAGTACGCGGCCACCCTCGCACCCGACGCTGCCCGTCAGCGCCGCGAGCGGATCGGCCCCACCGGACGGCCCCTGCCGTACTTCCCGATCCCGGGTCCCCTGACCGACCACGGACCCGCGAAGATCATCGCGATGTGCAACCAGAAGGGCGGCGTCGGCAAGACCACGTCGACCATCAACCTGGGTGCCGCGCTCGCCGAGTACGGCCGACGGGTGCTGCTCGTCGACTTCGACCCGCAGGGAGCCCTGTCGGTCGGCCTCGGCGTGAACCCGATGGAGCTCGACCTCACCGTCTACAACCTGCTCATGGAGCGGGGCATGTCGGCGGACGAGGTCCTCCTGAAGACCGCCGTTCCCAACATGGACCTGCTGCCGAGCAACATCGACCTCTCGGCCGCCGAAGTCCAGTTGGTCAGCGAGGTCGCGCGCGAGTCCACGCTCCAGCGCGCCCTGAAGCCGCTGATGAACGACTACGACTACATCGTGATCGACTGTCAGCCCTCGCTCGGCCTGCTGACCGTGAACGCCCTGACGGCGGCTCACAAGGTCATCGTGCCGCTGGAATGCGAGTTCTTCGCCCTGCGCGGAGTGGCGCTGCTGACCGAGACGATCGAGAAGGTCCAGGAGCGGCTCAACCCCGACCTGGAGCTCGACGGCATCCTCGCCACGATGTACGACTCGCGGACCGTGCACAGCCGTGAGGTCCTCGCGCGCGTCGTCGAGGCCTTCGACGACCACGTCTACCACACGGTCATCGGGCGGACGGTGCGCTTCCCGGAGACCACGGTCGCCGGCGAGCCCATCACCACCTACGCCTCCAACTCCGTGGGCGCCGCCGCCTACCGTCAGCTCGCCAGGGAGGTGCTCGCCCGGTGTCACGCCGAGTGAGTCTGCCCGGCGCCGACGAACTCTTCCGTACGACCGGGGGGACGGCGCTCCAGTCGTCCTCACCCCGCCGGGCCGTCCCGGCTCCGGCGGGCGAGAGCGACACGACGGCGGCCGAGCGCTCCGCGGAGCATACGGCGGCGGACTCCGAGGCGGCCGAACCGCGCGCCCGGACGGCGGAGCCCGAGAGCGCCGCTCCAAAGTCCGCGCCCTCCGCCGCGGTGCCCGCCCCGGCGGCGGCACGGCGGCGCGGCGGCCGGGCCCCGAACCGGCGGCCCAGCGGCCGGGAGCGCCACGACGAGAAGATCACGGTCTACGTCTCCGCCGAGGAGCTCATGGACCTGGAGCACGCCCGGCTCGTCCTCAGGGGCGAGCACGGTCTCGCCGTCGACCGGGGCAGGATCGTCCGTGAGGCGGTCGCCGTCGTCCTGGCGGACCTGGAGTCCCGCGGCGACGCGAGCATCCTCGTACGCCGCCTGCGCGGCCGCTGACGGTAGCCTGCGGGCTGCCGAGCTCCCCGTTCCCCCTGGACCCCCATGCGCCACGCCTCTGACGAAACGTCCCGCCCGCCGGGCCGCCGCCCCCTGGGCCGCGGCCCGGGCGAGACGCAGGGGCCGGCGCCGGCGGAGCCTTTGGAGGTCGTGGCTGCGGAGGCCGGCGAGGCCGCCGGGGTGGTCGAGCCCGTCGAGCACGGCGAGCCCGCCAAGGTCGTCGAGCCGGCCGAGGCCACCGAGCCGGCCGAGTCCGGCGATGCCGTCGAGCCCGCCAAGGCCACCGAGGTGGTCGAGCCCGCCAAGGTCGCCAAGGTCGCCAAGGCCGCCAAGGTCACCGAGGTCGTCGAGCCCGGCGAGGTCGGCGACGGGCGGTTCACCGTGCGGCTCGCGAACTTCGAGGGGCCCTTCGACCTCCTCCTCCAGCTGATCACCAAGCACAAGCTGGACGTCACCGAGGTCGCCCTCTCCCAGGTCACCGACGAGTTCATGGCGCACCTGCGCGCCCTGGGCCCCGACGGCGACCTCGACCAGACCACCGAGTTCCTCGTCGTCGCCGCCACCCTCCTCGACCTCAAGGCCGCCCGGCTCCTCCCCGCGGCCGAGGTGGAGGACGAGGCCGACCTCGCCCTCCTGGAGGCCCGCGACCTGCTCTTCGCCCGCCTCCTCCAGTACCGCGCGTACAAACGGATCGCGGAGATCTTCCAGGACCGCTGGGAGGCCGAGGGTCGCCGCCACCCCCGTACCGTCGGGCTCGAACCGCACCACGCCGAGCTGCTTCCCGAGGTCGTCATCTCCATCGGGGCCGAGGGCTTCGCCAGGCTGGCGGTCAAGGCCATGCAGCCCAAGGCCGAGCCCCAGGTGTACGTCGACCACATCCACGCCCCGCTCGTCAGCGTCCGCGAGCAGGCCGCCGTGGTCGTCGCGCTGCTGCGCGAGCGCGGGACGGCGGCCTTCCGCGAGCTGATCGAGGACGCCGGGGACACCCTCACCGTCGTCGCCCGCTTCCTCGCCCTCCTCGAGCTCTACCGGGAGAAGGCCGTCGGCCTCGACCAGGAGACGGCTCTGGGGGAGCTCACCGTCACCTGGGCGGGCGGAGACGGCGAGACCCGCGTCACCGACGAGTTCGACCGGGAACCCGACCCGGACCGGGACTCCGACCCGGACCCGGACCCAGACCAGGAATCCGCCCCAGAAACGGAGGCCCAGGAGTGAGCGACCTCAAGCCCTCCCTCGAAGCCGTCCTGATGGTCGTCGACGAGCCCGCCACCGAGCAGCACCTCGCCAAGGTCCTGGACCGCGCCCCCCGCGAGGTGGCCGACGCCCTGCACGAGCTGGCCGACGAGTACACCGCCCAGGGCCGCGGCTTCGAGCTGCGGCGGGTGGCCGGCGGCTGGCGCTACTACACCCGCGCCGCCCATGCCGCGGCCGTCGAGGCCTTCGTGCTCGACGGGCAGCAGGCCCGGCTCACCCAGGCGGCCCTGGAGACCCTCGCGGTCGTCGCGTACCGCCAGCCGGTCAGCCGTTCCCGGGTCTCCGCGGTCCGCGGGGTCAACTGCGACGGGGTCATGAGGACCCTCCTCCAGCGCGGTCTGGTGGAGGAGGCGGGCGCGGAACCCGAAACAAGTGCGATCCTGTACAGGACGACGAACTACTTTCTGGAGCGGATGGGCCTGCGCGGCCTGGACGAACTCCCCGAGCTCGCGCCCTTCCTCCCCGAGGCGGAGGCGGTCGAGCCGGATTCACTGGAAGGCGTCCCGTCGTTCGATCCGGACGCAGACGTAGACGACAAGACGGAAATTTGATGCGAAGCAGCAGCGGCAGGAACAGCAGCGGAAACAACGGCGGGAGCCGTGGTGGCAACAGCGGCGGCCGCGGCGGCAGCGGCGGTGGCCGCGGCGGCAGCAGCAGCGGTGGCGGTGGCTACCGCGGCGGCAGCAGCGGCGGCGGCGCCGGTCGTGGTGGCAGCGGCGGCGGTGGCGGTGGCGCCGGTCGCGGCGGCAGCAGCGGCGGTGGCGGCGGTTACCGCGGCGCCGGCGGCGGCCGCGACGACAGGCAGGGCGGCGGCAGCAGCAGCAGGCCGCGCAACCCGCGTCCCGAAGAGCGCCAGTACGACGTACCCGGCCTCGGCGGCTCCGCCGGCGGCCCCAAGAGCGGCCGCGGCGCGTCCGCACGCGGTGGCGCCAAGGGTGGCCCCCGGCAGTCCCCGCAGCGCGGTGGCGGCCGTACCGAGCCGTCCCGCTCGCGCGAGTACGACGCCCGTACGGAGGAGCGCAACCGGGAGCGGTACGCCGGCAAGCCGGAGATCAAGACCCCGAAGACCTTCCCCGGCGCCGAGCAGGAGGGCGAGCGTCTGCAGAAGGTCCTCGCCCGTGCCGGCATGGGCTCGCGGCGTGCCTGCGAGGAGCTCATCGAGCAGTCCCGCGTCGAGGTCAACGGCCAGATCGTGATCGAGCAGGGCATGCGCGTCGACCCGGAGAAGGACGAGATCAAGGTGGACGGCCTGACCGTCGCCACCCAGTCCCACCTCTTCTTCGCGCTGAACAAGCCCGCCGGCGTCGTCTCCACCATGGAGGACCCGGAAGGCCGCCAGTGCCTCGGCGACTACGTCAACAACCGTGAGACCCGGCTCTTCCACGTCGGCCGGCTCGACACGGAGACCGAGGGCATCATCCTGCTCACCAACCACGGCGAGCTGGCCCACCGCCTCACGCACCCGAAGTACGGCGTGAAGAAGACCTACCTCGCCGCCATCACCGGCCCGCTGCCCCGCGAGGTCGGCCGGATGCTCAAGGACGGCATCGAGCTGGAGGACGGGTACGCCCGCGCCGACCACTTCCGTGTCGTCGAGCAGACCGGCAAGAACTACCTCGTCGAGGTCACGCTGCACGAGGGCCGCAAGCACATCGTGCGCCGGATGCTGGCCGAGGCCGGCTTCCCCGTCGACAAGCTGGTCCGTACGGCCTTCGGCCCGATCTCGCTGGGCGACCAGAAGTCGGGCTGGCTGCGCCGTCTGACCAACACCGAGGTCGGCATGCTGATGAAGGAAGTCGGGATGTAATCCCCCCTCCTCGCCGTGAGAGGCCCGTGACCGCCGGTCGGTCACGGGCCTTTCCCGTGCCCGCTCGTGCTTGTGGCAGAAGCACCCCTCCATTTATAGTCAGAGTGACTCTTAAGGAGGGAGGCGGCATGCGGCGCCACGACCACGACCACGATCACGGCCGCGACTACGGCCACGGCCTCGTCATTGGCGGCTTCTCCCCGCCGCACGCCGGCCACCACCACCTCGTCCGCACCGCGCGCGAGCGGTGCGAGCGCCTCACGGTGCTCGTCCGCGCCTCCACGGACGAGAGCCTGCCCCTGGCGGACCGCGTCGCCTGGATGCGCGAGATCCACCCCGAGGCCTTTGTCGTCGGAGCCGCCGACGGCAGCCCCGACGGCCTGCTGGCCGCCGTGCCCGAGCGCGTCGACGCCGTCTTCACCTCGGAGCCGTACGGGGAGCCGGCGGACGCGGAGCCGTACGCGGAGTCGTACGGGCAGGAGCTCGGCCGACTCTTCGGGGCGGAGGCCGTACGCGTCGACCTCGGTCCCGACCCCGACCGCACCCGCTTCCCCGTCTCCGACGCCGCCGTCCGCGCCGACCTCGCCGGCTGCTGGGACTTCCTGGAGCCGCCGGTACGCTCCGCGCTCACCCGCCGCGTCGTCGTCCTCGGCGCCGAGTCCACCGGCACCACCACCATGGCCCTCGCCCTCGCCGACCACTACCGGCGGCGCGGCGGCGTCTGGGCCCGCACGCGGTGCGTACCGGCGTACGGGCGCGAGTTCGGCGCACTCAAGCTCGCCGAGCTCCGCGCCGACCGCCCCGGCGCCACCCGGGCCGACGTCACCTTCCGCTCCTCCGACTTCCCCGTCGTCGCGCAGCGCCAGGCCGAACGGGAGGAGGAGGCGGCCCGGGACGGCTCGCCCGTGCTCTTCTGCGACACCGACGCCTTCGCCACCACCATCTGGCACGAGCGGTACCTGGGCATCGCGAGCGCCGAGACCGGGGAGATCGCCGCCCGCGGCCGGCAGCACCTGTGGCTGCTCACCGACCACCGGGGCGTCCCCTTCACGGACGACGGGCCGGGCGACGGGGAGCGCCTGCGGCCCTGGATGACCGCGCGCTTCCTCACCCAGCTCGCCCACTCCGGCCGCCGGACGGCCGTCCTCAGCGGCCCGCACGAGGAGCGGCTCGCGGCGGCCGTCGCCGCCGTCGACGCGCTCCTCGCCGAGGGCACGCGCCCCGCCGATTCCCACCCGGAGCACCGATGAGCACCCCACGGGCGCCCGAGGGCTACGACCCGCACGCCTTCGAGCCCTTCGCCGTCACCGTCGACCTCGCCGTCCTCACCGTCCGCGAGGACCGCCTGCACGTCCTCCTCGTCCAGCGCGGCCAGGAGCCGTACGCGGGGGAGTGGGCGCTGCCCGGCGGCTTCGTCCTGCCCCGCGAGTCCGCCGAGACGGCCGCCCGCCGCGAACTCGCCGAGGAGACCGGACTGCCCGAGGCCACCGTCGCGGGACTCCACCTCGAACAGCTCCGCACCTACAGCGACCCGGACCGGGACCCCCGGATGCGGATCGTCTCCGTCGCCTTCACCGCGCTCGTCCCCGGCCTGCCCGAGCCGCGCGGCGGCGGCGACGCGGCCGAGGCCCGGTGGCTGCCCTACGGCTCGTACGGGCCCCTGGCCTTCGACCACGACCGGATCCTCGCCGACGCCCGCGAGCGCGTCGGCGCCAAGCTCGAGTACACCTGCCTCGCCACCGCCTTCTGCCCGCCCGATTTCACGCTCGGCGAGCTGCGGCAGGTGTACGAGACGGTCTGGGGCGTCGAACTCGACCGCCCCAACTTCCGGCGCAAGGTCCTCACCACGCCCGGCTTCGTCCGGGCCGTGGAAGGACCGCCGCGCCGCACCGGCGGACGGGGGAAACCGGCCGCTCTCTACCGGGCGGGCGAGGCCACGGCCCTCCACCCGCCCCTCCTGCGACCGGAAGGACGACCCTCATGACCCCGAACCCGACCCGTACCGCGGTGAAGCAGGCCGCGACCGGCTCCCTCGTCGGCCTCGCGCTCGGCGACGCACTGGGCTTCCCGACCGAGTTCAAGGACGTGCCGGCGATCCTCGCCGCGTTCGGCCCCTGGCGGGAGCTGCCGCTCCCGCTCGCCCGGGGGACGGCGTACGTCACCGACGACACGCAGATGACCCTCGCCCTCGCCAGGGGCGTCCGCACGGCCATGGACCGGGGCGTCCTCGCCCCGCTGCGCCTCGTCCGGCCGGTCCGGGACGAGTTCGTCGACTGGTACCACTCCCCGGAGAACAACCGGGCCCCCGGCAACACCTGCCTGCGCGCCTGCCAGCTCCTCGACGGCGACCGGCCCTGGCAGGACGCCAGCCAGCTCGGCTCCAAGGGCTGCGGCGCCAACATGCGGGTCGCGCCGATCGGCCTCGTCCCCGGGCTGAGCGAGGAGCAGCGCGCGGGCGCCGCCCAGCTCCAGGCGGCCCTCACCCACGGCCACCCCACGGCGCTCGCCGCCTCCGACCTCACCGCCCGTGCCGTGTACCTCCTCGCCCAGGGCGTGGACCCGGCCGGCCTGGTCGGACAGCTGCGCTCGTACGCGTACGAGAACCGCGACCGCTACCACGAGCACTGGCTCGGCGACCTCTGGACCCGCTCCCAGGACCCCTCCGCGCTCTCCTTCGTCCGGCGCGGCTGGGACGAGTGCCTGGCCGTCCTGGAGCGCCTGGACGCCGTCCAGCGCACGGCCGACCCCGAGCTCGACCCCTGCGAGTACACCGGCGACGGCTGGATCGCCGAGGAGGCCTTCGCGACCGGCCTGCTCTGCTTCCTCCTCTTCCCCGACGAGCCCCTCACCGCCCTGCGCAGGGCGGCCTGCACCCGCGGCGACTCCGACTCGATCGCCGCCCTCGCGGGCGCCTTCGCCGGCGCGCACCTGGGCGCGGACGCCTGGCCGAAGGAGTGGGCGGAGCGCGTCGAGTACCGGAGCGACCTGCTGACCTTCGGGGCGCTCTGGGACGTCTGAGCCGGGCGCCCGGCGGAGTGACGAGCCGGGAGCGGCGTCAGAGCGACGCGCGGCGGGCGCGGATCAGGAAGTCCTCGACGCGGGCGTGGTCCGGGGCCGCGGGGAGCGGGCTCGTGCCGTGAGCCTGGTCAGCCTCGTCCTGGAGGCGGTTCATCCAGGACTCGACCTCCTGCCACGGCACCTCGCCCCGCTTGACCGCGAGGAGGCGGTCGCGCTCCTCGCCGACGTCGACGCGGAGCTCGCCCGTGCGCAGCAGGTCGCGGCAGCTCGTCAGCAGCCGCAGCAGGTGCATGGCGTGCTTCCAGCGCGGGTGCCCGTACTGGCGGACGTCCGCGTCGAGCTTGCGGCGCTGGCCGGCGGCGTAGCGGACGAAGGTCTGGTGGGCCTGCCGGGAGAGGAAGGCCCCGCGCAGCGAGAGGAGTTCGCGGCCCAGGTCGTCGACGTGCTCGACGACGGGGGAGTGCAGGCACTCCAGGACGTTCGGGTTGTTGCGCAGGGCCAGCTCGCAGAAGCGCTCCAGCTCCCAGCTGAACTGGTCCTCGCCCGGGCCCTCCACATGGGCCGGGGGCTTGTCGAAGCGCCAGAACAGCGGCGCCGGGGCGAGATAGACGCCCCGCACGTCGGTGTCGCTGTCCTCGGTCGCCAGACCGAAGGCGCGCGAGCCCATGACGCAGGAGTAGATCGTGTGATCGCGCACCAGCGCTTCCGGGGTCATGCGGGTGAGGTTACGCGAGGGTGATCGATTCCCCCGAGACATTGATCTGCTCGGCCGGGAGGGGGCGGGGAGCCGGTCCCGCCGCCACCGAGCCGTCGGCGATGCGGTACTTGGAGCCGTGGCAGGGGCAGTCGATGGTGCCGTCCGCGACCTTGTTCACCAGGCAGCCCTGGTGGGTGCAGATCGCGGAGAAGGCCTTGAACTCCCCGGCAGTGGGCTGGGTGACGACCACCTTCTGCTCGGTGAAGACCGTGCCGCCGCCGACCGGGACATCGGTCGTCTTCGCCAGGGGAGCGGCACCGCTCGGGGCGGGCGACGCCGCGGACCCCGTGGGGGTGCCCGCCGTGGCCGACCCGTCGGCGTTGACCGGGGCGCTGGAGGTGGCCGTACCGCCGTCACCCCCGCCGTCCGAGCCGCAGCCCGTCGTCAGGGCCGCGGCGGCGAACAGGACGGCCCGGCGGTTCGTGGCGCGTGAAGTCATGGCGCCAGCTTGGCCGGGCCCCGGCCCGAGGTCCCGCAACACGCCTACGGGCGGGGCGTCAGCTCCCTCGCACGGCCGTCCGCGTCCCGGCGGACCTCCAGGACCGCCGTCACCGCGGCGCGCTCGATCGCTCCGTACACGTGCGGGAAGAGCCGGCCCTCCGAGCCCTCCCAGCGGACCTCGCCGCTCAGCCGGGACTCGTCGATCACGAGGACGAGGAGCGGGCCGGCCACGGACCGGTAGGGGCCGTCGGCGATCGCCAGGGCCGCCGGCCCGTCGGGCGAGCAGTGGACGAAGCCCTCGGCGGCGAGCGACGCCGGGGCGTAGGGGGCGGCGGGATCGGCGGGGTCTTCGGACCAGTCGGCCAGCGGTACGACGTGCAGCAGCATGCCGACAGTTCTACCGGGTCCGGTGTGTACGCCGAGTGGCGGAGCGTACCGGTATGGGTGAGATTGGGCCTGTTCCGTACCGGACGAAAGGCAGAACGATGGCGGGAAACGACCTCGGCAGTCTCCTCGGAAGCCTCCTCGGAGGCGGCGGCCAGGGCGGTAGCGGCGGCGCCGGCGGCATCCTCGGCTCCCTGCTCGGCGCCCTCGCGGGCGGCAAGAGCGCCGGCGGCGGCGGCGCCGACGGCGCGAACCCGCTCGGCGGACTCCTCGACATGCTCACGAAGTCGGGGCTCGTCGACCAGGCCCAGTCCTGGGTCGGCACCGGCGACAACCAGCCCGTCAGCGGCGCCCAGATCGCCGAAGCCCTCCCGGACGACACCCTCCAGAAGGTCGCCGCCGACGCCGGCGTCAGCCCGCAGGAGGCCGCCGACCAGATCGCCCGGTCCCTGCCGCAGGCCGTCGACAAGCTGACCCCGAACGGCTCGGTGCCCCAGGGCTCACTGGAGGACCTCATCCGCGAGCAGCGGCTGTAGGCGGTGCCCCAGGGCCTGTCCGGCCGTGGGGCCGGCCGGGCCCCCGGCGCCCGTCCTCCGTCTCGGAAGGCGGGCGCCGCGACGCGCCGCCCCCACCGCTGACTAGGCTGAACGGAGCACTTGACGCAGGCGAAGGAGCACGACGTGGCGGTACGAGCGGTCCGAGGAGCCGTCCAGCTGGAGCGGGACGAGGCCGGACACATGCGCGAGCAGGTCCAGGAGCTGCTCACCGCCGTCCTCGCGCGCAACGACCTCACCGCCGACGACCTGATCAGCATCTGGTTCACGGCCACGCCCGACCTGCACAGCGACTTCCCCGCCGCCGCGGCCCGGGGGATCGGCATCGGCATCGACGACGTGCCCCTCATCTGCGCCCAGGAGCTCGACATAGAGGGCGCGATGCCGAGGGTCGTCCGGCTCCTCGCCCACGTCGAGACCGATCTGCCCAAGTCCCGGATCGCGCACGTCTACCTCGGTGCCGCGGCCGCCCTGCGCAAGGACATCGCCCAGTGAGAACAGCGCTCGTCATCGGCACCGGACTGATCGGCACCTCCGCCGCGATCGCCCTCGCGGGCCGGGGCGTCACCGTCCACCTCCGCGACCACGACCCAGTGCGCGCCCGGACGGCCGCCGCGCTCGGCGCGGGCACCGACGAGGCGCCCGAGGGGCGCGTGGACCTCGCGATCGTCGCCGTACCCCCGGCGCACGTCGCCGCGACCCTCGCCGAGGCGATGTCGGCCGGTCTCGCGCGCGGCTACCTGGACGTGGCGAGCGTCAAGGGCGGGCCGAAGCGCGAGCTGGAGGCGCTGGGCCTCGACCTCACCTCGTACATCGGTTCGCACCCGATGTCCGGCAAGGAGCGCTCGGGCCCCCTCGCGGCGACCGCGGACCTCTTCGAGGGGCGGCCGTGGGTCCTCACGCCGACCCGGGACACCGACACCGAGGTCCTGAACCTCGCCCTGGAGCTCGTCGCCCTCTGCCGGGCCGTCCCCGTCGTCATGGACGCCGACGCCCACGACCGGGCCGTCGCCCTCGTCTCCCACACCCCGCAGCTGGTGTCGTCGATGGTCGCCGCCCGCCTGGAGGAGGCCGACGAGTCGGCCGTACGCCTCTGCGGCCAGGGCATCCGCGACGTCACCCGGATCGCCGCCTCCGACCCGCGCATGTGGGTCGAGATCCTCTCCGCCAACCCGGGCCCCGTCGCCGACGTCCTCTCCGGCGTCGCCGCCGACCTCGACGAGACGGTCCGCGCCCTGCGCTCCCTGCAGTCCGCCGACGCGGACAAGCGCCGGTACGGCGCCGCGGGCGTCGAGGACGTCCTGCGCCGCGGGAACGCCGGCCGCGCCCGCGTCCCCGGCAAGCACGGCGCCGCCCCCACGGCCTACGAGACCGTCGCCGTCCTCATCAGCGACCAGCCGGGCGAGCTGGCCCGGATCTTCGCCGACGCGGGCCGCGCGGGCGTCAACATCGAGGACGTCCGCATCGAGCACGCGACCGGCCAGCAGGCGGGCCTGGTCCAGCTCATGGTCGACCCCGCGGCCGCCCCGGCCCTCGGCACGGCCCTCCAGGAACGCGGCTGGGCCCTGCGGACGAGCTGACGGGCGGGCCCGCACGACCCACCTCCTGCGGGGCCTCATCGGGGCCCCGCAGGAGGGCCGGACAGCGGCCGGACAAGCGGCCGGACAGCGGCCGGACGGCGGCCGGACGTGGGCTGGGCCGAACGGGTGCGTGGGACTCGGTAACCTTGTGGAGGCCCCCTGCATCTCCGCCGAGGCCCTAGAGCTCCCCCAGGAAGGTGTTCCCACCGTGGAATCCGTGATCGTCGCCATCGACGGGCCGTCCGGCACGGGCAAGTCGAGCACCTCGAAGGCGGTCGCCGCCAAGCTGGGGCTGAGCTACCTCGACACCGGCGCCCAGTACCGGGCGATCACCTGGTGGATGATCAGCAACGGCATCGACGTGACCGACGCCGAGGCCGTCGCCAACGCCGCCTCCAAGCCGGTCATCGTCTCCGGCACGGACCCCGGCCGCCCCACGATCACCGTCGACGGTGCCGACGCGGCCGGTCCCATCCGTACCGAAGAGGTCACCTCCAAGGTCAGCGCCGTCAGCGCCGTCCCCGAGGTGCGGGCGCTCATCACCGAGCTCCAGCGGTCCATCGCGAAGGGCGCCGAGCACGGCATCGTCGTCGAGGGCCGGGACATCGGCACCACCGTCCTGCCGGACGCCGACCTGAAGATCTTCCTCACCGCCTCGCCCGAGGCCCGTGCCGCCCGCCGCTCCGGCGAGCTCAAGGGCGCCGACGTGCACGCGACGAAGGAAGCCCTGATCAAGCGGGACGCGGCCGACTCCAGCCGCAAGACCTCCCCGCTCGCGAAGGCCGGCGACGCCGTCGAGGTCGACACCACCGACCTCACCCTGGACCAGGTCATCGAGTGCGTCGTCACCCTGGTGGACGAGAAGCGGACGGCCGCCAAGTGACCCTGCCCTCCGCGAAGGGCGCCGTCGTCGGCCGACGCATCGGCATCGGCCTGATGTACGGCTTCTGGAAGCCGCGCGTCCTCGGCGCCTGGCGGGTGCCGGCCTCCGGCCCCGTCATCCTCGCCGTCAACCACGCGCACAACATCGACGGCCCCATGCTCATGGGCACCGCACCGCGCCCCGTGCACTTCCTCATCAAGAAGGAAGCCTTCGTCGGGCCCCTCGGGCCCTTCCTGGAGGGCATCGGGCAGGTCAAGGTCGACCGCGACAGCACCGACCGGAACGCGATAGGCAACGCCCTGGGCGTCCTGGAGCAGGGCGGCGTCCTCGGGATCTTCCCCGAGGGCACCCGCGGCGAGGGCGACTTCGCCTCGCTGCGCGCCGGCCTCGCCTACTTCGCCGTTCGCAGCGGCGCGCCGATCGTCCCCGTCGCCGTCCTGGGAAGCACCGAGCGCCGCGGACGGTTGGTCAAGGCACTGCCTCCGCTGCGCGGCCGGGTCGACGTCGTCTTCGGCGACGCCTTCGCGGCGGGCGACGGCTCCGGCCGCCGTACCCGCAAGGCGCTCGACGAGGCCACCGTACGGATCCAGGGACAGCTCACCGCTCACCTGGAAAACGCCAGGCGCCTCACCGGGCGCTGAGCGAGACTTTCAGTAGTGGGCCCCGCGGCTCGGGGACCCACCGACCACGAATGATCAAGGAACGGACTTCATGAACGACCAGCACGACCACGGGGCACTTGGCGACGCCGAGTACGCGGAGTTCATGGAGCTCGCCTCGGAAGAAGGTTTCGAAGCCGAAGAGATCGAGGGCGCGATCGAGGAGGCCGGGCACGGCCCCCTCCCCGTCCTCGCCGTCGTCGGCCGTCCGAACGTCGGCAAGTCGACCCTGGTGAACCGCATCATCGGCCGCCGCGAGGCCGTCGTCGAGGACAAGCCGGGCGTCACCCGCGACCGCGTCACCTACGAGGCCGAATGGGCCGGGCGCCGCTTCAAGGTCGTCGACACCGGCGGCTGGGAGCAGGACGTCCTCGGCATCGACGCCTCCGTCGCCGCCCAGGCCGAGTTCGCCATCGAGGCCGCCGACGCCTGTCTCTTCGTCGTGGACGCCACCGTCGGCGCCACCGACACCGACGAGGCCGTCGTCAAGCTGCTCCGCCGCGCCGGCAAGCCGGTCGTCCTCGCCGCCAACAAGGTCGACGGCCAGTCCGGCGAGGCCGATGCCACCACGCTCTGGTCCCTGGGCCTCGGCGAGCCGTTCCCCGTCTCCTCGCTGCACGGCCGCGGCACCGGCGACCTCCTCGACGAGGTCCTGAAGAAGCTGCCCGAGGCCCCCGAGCAGCGCTTCGGCAACGCCGTCGGCGGCCCGCGCCGCATCGCCCTCATCGGCCGCCCGAACGTCGGCAAGTCCTCGCTGCTCAACAAGGTGGCGAACGAGGAGCGGGTCGTCGTCAACGAGCTGGCCGGCACCACCCGCGACCCGGTCGACGAGCTCATCGAGCTCGGCGGCGTGACGTGGAAGTTCGTCGACACGGCGGGCATCCGCAAGAAGGTCCACCTCCAGTCGGGCGCGGACTACTACGCCTCCCTGCGGACCGCCGCCGCCATCGAGAAGGCGGAGGTGGCCGTCATCCTCATCGACACCACCGACAAGATCTCGGTCCAGGACCAGCGCATCATCACGATGGCGGTCGAGTCGGGCCGCGCCATCGTCATCGCCTACAACAAGTGGGACGAGCTCGACGAGGAGCGCCGCTACTACCTCGAGCGCGAGATCGAGACCGAGATGCAGCAGGTCGTCTGGGCGCCCCGGGTCAACGTCTCCGCCAAGACCGGCCGCCACATGGAGAAGCTGGTCCCGGCCATCGAGACCGCCCTCGCCGGCTGGGAGACCCGTGTCCCCACCGGCCGGCTGAACGCCTTCCTCGGCGAGATCGTCGCGGCCAACCCGCACCCGATCCGCGGCGGCAAGCAGCCCCGCATCCTCTTCGGCACGCAGGCGGGCACCAAGCCGCCGCGGTTCGTCCTCTTCGCCTCGGGCTTCCTGGAGGCCGGCTACCGGCGCTTCATCGAGCGCCGTCTGCGCGAGGAGTTCGGCTTCGAGGGCACCCCGATCCACATCTCGGTGCGCGTGCGCGAGAAGCGCGGCCGCAAGAAGTAGTCGGCGGCGCGGTACGACACGGCTGAGGGCCGGGGCGACGAGCCCCGGCCCTCAGCCGTGTCACAGGTGTCCGCCGCGGTGTCCGCCGTCGTCAGAAGCCCCGGCGGGGACCCGGCGGGAGTGCCGCCGGGGTGTGGTGCTGCTGCGCGGTCCACACCGGGGGATACGCGGCGGCGTGCCGCTGCCCGCTGCCGTATCCCTGCCCGGTTCCGTACCCCTGCCCGGTGCCGTAGAGACCTGTGCTCGCGGTCGTGCCGAAGGCCCGGAAGGTCACCTCCTCCTCGCCGCTGCGGTCACCCGGCAGCGTGCGGAACGACCGGCGGTACTCCGAGAACAGGGCGTCGTAGATCGGCGTGGCCGACTGGCCCGCCGTGACGTCCTGCGCCGGGCGCATGGAGGGGATCTGGCTCGGATACGGCTGGAGGAAAGGGTCGTATGGGTGCACGTATGTGCCAACGACCCCGCCGCCGGTCGGATGCGGGCGGCTCTCCGAAAGAGACGCCCGCCGGGGGCGCGGCACGGTCGGAGCCCCCGGCACCGCCGAGCCGCCCGCGGCCCGCGCGGCGGCCGCCCCCGCAGAGGCGCCCGCCGGCACCGGTCCGACGGACGCCGCTGGTGCGACGGATGACGCCGGTCCGACGGATGTCGCTGGTGCGACGGATGACGCCGGTCCAGCGGAGGCCGCCGGTCCGACGTGTCCTGCCGGTCCGCTCGGCCTGCCCGGCTCTCCCAGCCCTGCGGGAGCCGGCGGTCCCGCCCGCCCCCCTGGGAACCGCGCGGGCCCTATGCCGGGCCGGCCGTCGTCCATCAGGTGCCGGCCAGCGGCATCGCGGCCGCCACCAGGCGTCCGTTCACCGCGGCCTTCTCCAGGGCGTCCCGCAGCAGGTCCTCGCGCGGCTGCTGGCCGATGGAGCCCACCGGCGCGGCGAAGACCAGCACCGTGTGCGACTTGTTGGCCGCCGCACGCCAGCCCTCGGTGACCTGGAGCGGCTGGTGCGCCTGCCACCAGGCGGCCTGACCGGCGCCGCTCGGCCCCGGCTGGAGGACGGAGTGCAGCTGGCCCATGGCGACCAGGACCGACCAGCCCGGCAGCACCGCCGGCTTCTCGTTGAGGTCGACGACGGGCCGGAAGCCCTGCTCCGCGAGGAGCGGCAGGAACTCGTCGACGAGGCCGTCCGTGCCCGGGCGGGCCACGGGGGCGGTCGGCTCCACGACCAGCGCCGGGTGCAGCTCGCCCTCGATCAGGACGAGACCGCTGGTGACGCCGAGCACGGCCTGCTCGGGGTGGGCGGCGGACAGCGCGTCGGCGGCGTCCGACGCCGTGATCGAGGCGACGGCGCCCTGGAGCTGCGCCTCCGCGACCTTGACGACCTGCGACGGGATGCAGCTGGCGTGGGCGAACGCGAGGACCGCGGTCTCCTCACCGACGAACAGCACCGTGCTGGTGCGCTCCTGCTCGGAGTCCCCCGGCGTGCGGCAGGAGGTGCAGTCGTAGCTGCCCGGGGCGTTGTCGCCGGCAAGCAGCCGGTCGGCTTCTTCGTCGCCGATCTCGGCGCGTACGTCCTCGCTGACGTCGAGCATGCGCGGCACGGGGGGCTCCCTGGACTCGGTACGGGGGGACGCCGGGCCGATCCCGGGCGTCTCATGCCGAGTTCAACGGGTCAGGATCGGCCGGGGTCACGCGTGGAAGCGAGGCAACTTGCCGGTGGCGTGTGCGGCGGGGCCCGTGACTCCGACCGGGTGGGGTGTGAACAGTGTTCCGCGCGGCACGGGCCGGGGGTGCCGCGCGGCTGCCTAGCCTGCCCCGATGTCGAAGATCCGATTTTGGACGGCCGGCTCCGTGGCGGCCGCGGCGGCGCTGATCACCCTGACGCCCGTGTCCGCACAGGCCCGGGACGCGGCCGAGGGACCGTGGGACACCGCCGTCGCGCCGGCGGCGGCCGGGGCGGTTCCAGGGGCGGCTTCAGAGGTGGTCTCGGGGGCGGTCTCAGGCGCGGCTTCCGGGGCTGTCTCCGGGGCGCTCTCGGCCTCCGCCGACGCCCTGCGCGCGGCGGCCGCGGTACCCGGCTACGCCTGTGCCGCCGACCAGTGGCCGTGGGGATGCGTCGCCGAGTGCGAGAGCAGCGGCCGCTGGCACATCAACACCGGCAACGGTTTCTACGGCGGGCTCCAGTTCTGGCAGCCGACCTGGGTCGAGCACGGCGGACCGAAATACGCCCCGCGCGCGGACCTCGCCACCCGCCCGCAGCAGATCAGGATCGCGGAGGAGGTCCTCCGCACCCAGGGCTGGGGAGCCTGGCCCGTCTGCTCCAAGCGGTACGGGCTGAGCGGCCGTGTCCACACCGTCCAGGCGGGGGACTCGCTCGGCTCGATCGCCCGCCGCTTCGCCGTCAAGGGCGGCTGGCAGGCGCTCTACGCGGCGAACCGGAGCCTCATCGGGCCCGACCCGAACCGGATCGTCGTCGGCACGATGCTGCGGATCGCGCCGCTCTGACCTCACTCCACGGGGCCCGGGGCGAACTCGGACGGCTCCCCGCTGGACGCGCGGGAGCCGCGCCGCAGCTCGTGGACGAGCGAGCCGCGCGGCAGCCCCTCCGGTACGCGCTGCTCGGCGAGGACCACCGCCGCCCCGCGCTCCACGGCGAGCGCCGCGAGGAGCCCGTACGTACGGGCCGCGACCGGCGGGGCCAGGCCGAGCGACGGCTCGTCGACCAGCACCACCCGCGCGGGCCTCAGCAGGGCGCGGGACAGGGCCAGCATCCGGCGCTCCCCGCCGGAGAGGGTCCCGGCGGCCCGGGACAGCAGGGGGACGAGCTCGGGGTACGGGGCGGGGGCGTCCGGGGCGGGGGCGTCCGGCGCGGTGAGCGCGAGGTTCTCGGCGACGGTCAGCCCCTCGTACACCGCCCGCAGATCCGGTACGAAGCACAGGCCGCGGCGGGCCCGCTCGTGCGGCGGCAGCCGGGTCACGTCGGCGCCGCGCCACAGCACCCGGCCGGAGGAGAGCCGTACGGTGCCGGCGAGGGCCCGCAGGGCCGTGGTGCGGCCCGCGCCGTTCCGCCCCAGGAGCACGGTGACGGTGCCGGCGGGCACGGGCAGGTCGAGGCCGTGCAGGGCCTCCAGTGGGCCGTAGCGGACCCGGGCCGCGCGCAGCTCGATCTCGACGCTCATGACAGGATCCGGCCGCCCTCCATGGTGTGCACGGTGTGGGCGATCCCGGCGACGAGGTCCGGGTCGTGCTCGACGACGAGCACCGTCAGGCCGTCGGCGGCGAGCGCGGCGAGGATCCGGGCGAGGGCGGCGGTCTCGCCGGCGTCGAGGCCGGCGGCGGGTTCGTCGAGGAGCAGTGTGTGCGGCTGCCCCGCGAGCGCGCGGGCCAGCTCGACGCGGCGGAGCGTCCCGGTGGGGAGGTCGGCGGCGGCGCGGTGGCGTACGGGGCCGTCGAGGCCGAGCAGCCGCAGGCTCCGCTCGACGGCGGCGGGGTCTCCTCGGACACGGCCCCGCTCCGCGCCGAGGCGGACGTTCTCCTCGACGGAGAGCGACGGGAAGACGGCGAGCCGCTGGAAGGTCCGGGCGATCCCGAGCCGCGTCCGGGCGTGCGCCGTGCGGGAGGTGATGTCGACGCCGTCGAGCGTGATCAGGCCCTGGTGGCGCCGGGGGCGGAGGGTCCCGGCGAGACAGTCGAAGAGGGTGCTCTTGCCGGCGCCGTTGGGGCCGACGAGGGCGGTGACGCGGGAAGGGGCGAGGGTGAGGGTGACGTGGGAGAGGGCGGTGATCCCTCCGGGGTAGGTGAGGGTGAGGTCGAGCGCGCGGAGTTCCGGGGCGGGGGCGGCGGGGGCGTTGGTGGGTGCGGGTGCGGGTGCGTGGCCCGGTGCGGGCCGGTGGGGGTGCGCCCGACCTGCGGTCGGGCTGGGGTTCCCACCCGCACCGCCCGTGCGGGTCGTCGACTGAGGTGCGGGTCTTCCCGTGGGGGGTGGGGCGGCGTCGGCGGCCGGCGGGTCGTGGGGGTGCGTTCGGCCTTCGGCCGTACCTGGGTTCCTGCCTCCACCGACCGTGCGGGTGGCGGTGGCCTTGGGGTGGAGCAGGGTCGTCAGTGGCGGGAGGCGGCCTGTTTGGGTGGCCAGGAGGCCTATGAGGGCTGCTGCCGCGCCCGCTTGGGGGCCCGCGTCCAGGGTGACCAGGAGCGCGGCCGCCGCCAGGGGCGTGAGGAGGCTGTCGGCGCCCAGGACCAGGACGGCCGCGAACCAGAGCAGGCCGCGTACCGGGTCGTACGCCTCCGGGTCGAAGGCGCGCAGGCCCATGCCCAGGAGGCCGCCGCCGAGGGCCGCCAGGGCCGCGCCAAGGACGAAGGCGAGGAGCTTGAGGGCGGGGACCGGGACGCCCGCCGCCTCCGCGCCCGGTTCGTGGTCCCGCAGCGCGGCCAGCGCGCGGCCCGTGCGGCCCCGGCGCAGCGCCGCCACCAGGGCCAGACAGCCGGCCAGGAGCAGCAGTTCCAGGGCGTAGAAGGCGCGGTCGTCGGCGAAGCCCGCCGGGCGGCCGAGCGAGAGGCCGGCCGTCGCGTACGGCTGGACGAAGACGAAGCGGCTCACCGCCACCCCGGTCGCCAGCGTGACGAGGGCGAGCGCCAGGCCGTGGCGTCGGATCGCCGGCCAGGCCGTCGCCAGGCCCACCACGGCCACCATCGGCACCGCGAGCCCCAGCGCCAGGAGGGCGGGAACGCCCGCCGTCGACAGGAGGGCCGTCAGGAGGGCGCCCAGGCCCGCGTACGCCGCCTGGCCCAGGGCGATCTGGCCTCCCCGGCCCGCCACCACGACCAGGGACAGGAGGATCACGGCGAGCGCCGGGACCTGCACGGCGGTGTGCAGGTCGGAGCCCGCGAAGCCGAGGGGGAGGAGGAGCAGGATGCCGACGGCCGGCCAGACGGGGGCGGGGACCTGCGGGGTGCGGGCCGGTGGGGGCAGGGCGTCCCGGCCCTTGCCGCCCACGCCCGGCAGGACCAGCGCCGCCACCAGGAGCGCCACCACGAACAGGTTCGTGCCGAGGGCCTGGACCAGCGGCCCCGCCCACCCCTCCGGGTGCAGCCGCGTCATCTGCGCCTGCGCCACCCCGATCGCGACCGCGGACGCCACCGCGACCGGCAGCGAGCGCATCCGGGCGATCACCGCGACCGCGATCACCTCCATGACGAGCAGCGGCATCCCGTACGGGTCGAGCCGGACGTACGGGGCGAGGAGCACACCCGTCAGCCCGGCGGTGAACGAACCGAACGCCCACCCCGCCGACGCCACCCGGTCCGCGTCCACCCCCGACAGGACGGCCAGCGGACGGTTGTCCACCACCGCCCTCAGCTCCCGGCCGAAGCGGGTCCAGCGGGTCACCGCCGCCACCAGGCAGGCCAGCGCCACCACCGCCGCCAGCTGCGCCCACGGGTCGTCACCGAGCAGCACCGGCGCGTCGTCCCGCGCCCCGCCGCCCCACAGCAGCGCCGCCCCGCCGACGAGCAGCACGAAGACGCCGATGGAGGCCACCAGGGTCTGCGCCGGGTTCGAGCCGAGGAGGGCGAGCGGGCGGAACACGCCGCGGTCGAGGACCAGACCGATGCCGGGGGCCACCACCAGGAGCGTGACCAGGGCGCCCAGCGGCAGCGGCCAGCCCCACACGACGACCAGCTGGCGCAGCACGTACGCGCAGATCATGGCGACGGCGCCGTGCGCCAGGTTCAGCACCCCCGTCGCCCGGTAGGTGACGACCAGGCCGATCCCGGTGAGCGCGGCGGCGCTGCCGACCGCGAGGCCGGCGAGCGTCAGCTCGTACGTCAGGGAGGCCATGGTTCACATACCGGGCAGGGGTCCAGGGCCGCGTCGCCCACCTCCGTCGCCTCCGCCTTCCCCGCGACCAGCGGGCAGTCCGGGCGGTGGGCCAGGGTCCCGCCGGGGACCCGGAGGCGCGGGCCGTCCGAGGACGGCGGGGGCGTCTCCTCCCGCTCCGGCGGGTGCGGCTCCGGAGGGCGTACGGGCAGCAGCAGCGCCGCCGCGACGAGCACCGCGCCCGCCACGATCAGCGCCGCCCCCGGCACCGTGCACGAGGCCAGATAGGGCAGTTGCCGCTCGGCGAAGCGCTCGCCGGAGATCCCGTACCAGCCGAGGACGCACAGCACCGCGCCCGCGGCGGCCGCCGTGACACCGCCCCACAGCAGGATCCGGGATCTCGGCACCGGGCCTCCCTCGTCGTCTTGCTCTCGTCCCTTCCCTTGCTCCACCTCTTTCCTTTCCTTGCACTATGCCCCGGTTCGCCCCACCCTGGAAGCAGCAGACCGTACGGTCCGGAGAGACACCCGGTGGTGAGGCAGATGGCCCTCGCACGACTCGGCGGACGCCCCCGGCTCGCGGCCCTCGCGGCCGTCGCCGTCCTGGCCCTCGCCCCCGCCATGGCGGGCTGCTCCGACGACGGGAGCGGCAGCACGGGAAGCGACAGCGCGTCGCCGTCCGCGACGGCCGGCGAGCCCGCCGACCCCGCCGCCGCCGAGGCGGAGATCACCGAGAACTGGACGGCGTTCTTCGACCCGAACACCACCGCGGCCGAGAAGGTGAAGCTCCTGGAGAACGGCGCCGCGATGGAGCCGGTCCTCGCCGCCTTCGCCGGCAACGAGAACGCCGCCACGACCGCGGCGAAGGTCACCGGCGTCGAGTTCACCTCGGCCGAGGAGGCCAACGTCACCTACGACCTGCTCGTCGGCGGGGCACCCGCCCTGCCCGACTCCCAGGGCACCTCGATCCTCCAGGACGGCACCTGGAAGGTCTCCGTGAAGACCCTCTGCGGCCTGGTCGAGCTGAGCGGTGTCACCGTTCCGGGCTGCTGAACCGGGCGCGGCGCTGCTCCTCGCCGTGCTGCTCGCGCTTCTGGCCGTGCTCACGGCCTGCGGCAGCCGGCTCCCGGAGCGCGCCTTCGAGACGCGGCCCACCGCCACCCCCTCCGGCGGTGAGCCGCTCCGCGTCGGGATCATCACCAGCGCCACGAGCCCGGTCGGCGGGAAGGCCTTCACCGGACCGCGCGACGGCGCCCGCGCCTACTTCGACGCCCTCAACGCCCGCGGCGGCCTCGACGGGCGCAGGATCGAGGTCGAGACCTGCGACGACGGCGGCAGCGGCGTCGGCAACAACGCGTGCGTGCACCGGCTGATCGACGAGCGCCACGTCTTCGCGCTCGTCGCGACCACCGCCCTGAACTACGCGGGCGCGCCCCTCGTCGCCAAGGCCGGTGTCCCCGACATCGGCGGCCAGCCCCTCACCCCCGCCTACGACACCTATCCGCACCTCTACGGCATCTACGGCAGCTCCGCCCCGCGCACCGGCGGCAAGCCCGGCTGGAACGGGACGCTGTACGGCGGGACCGAGGTCTACCGCTGGTTCGCGCGGGAGAAGGGGGCGCGGACCGCCGCCGTCGTCTCGTACAACCAGGCCGCGTCCGCCGCGTACGCCCGGCTGGTCTCCGACGGGCTGCGCGCCGAGGGCTACCGGGTCGTCGACGAGCAGGTCGACTTCGCCCTGCCCAACTTCCGCGCGGTCGCGGCCGATCTGCGGGACCAGGGCGTCGACCTCCTCTTCGACGCGATGGACACCCACGGGAACGTGCGGCTGTGCGAGGCGATGGAGGCGCTCGGGGTCCGCGTCGACGCCAAGGTCACCAACGTGCAGAACTGGTCCTCGTCCGTCGCCCGCGACTACGCCCGTGCTCCCGGCTGCCTGAGCTCCCTGTGGGTGACCGGAGCCAGCCGCAACCACCAGGACACCGGCGATCCCGCCGTCCGGGAGTTCCGGGCGGCCATGGGGCAACGGGAGCTTTCCCAATGGCAGTTGGAGGGATGGGCGGCGGCGATGTGGTTCACCGACGCGGCCCGCTCCTGCCTGGCGGGGGGCGGGACCGGGGCCGGGGACGGAGCCGGGTCCGGGTCCGCGGACGGAGCCGGGGACGCGACCGGAGACGGAGCCGGGGCCGGGCTCACCCGTGGGTGCGTCGAGGAGTTCCTGAACCGTCCGGAGCCGTACACCGCGCGCGGACTGCTGCTGCCCGTCCGCTTCGAGCACCTCGCGCGACCGCCCGAGACCCGTCACACCTGTCTGTCCGTGGCCCGCTGGGAGGACGGCCGGGGCTGGGTGAGCCAGGGCGACATGACGGAGAACTGCGCGACCGTGCCCCAACTCGGCTATCGCCCGTGACCGTCACCCGCCCGACCTCACCCGCGAACCGTCGCCCGTGCGGCCCCGCCCGTGTGACTTCGCCCGTGAAACGGGGGTTCGTCCCGGCAGTACAGTCGGCCCGACCGACCGACAGCCTGACTGACCGGGGGGAACCGGCAGCCCGATGCGCATCTCCTTTCTGCTTCACGACGGTTACGGCCACGGCGGCACGATCCGGACCACGTTCACCCTCGCCGAGGAGCTGGCCAGGCGCCACGAGGTCGAGATCGTCTCGGTGTTCCGCCACCGCGACCGGCCGGCCCTCGGACTCCCCTCGGACGTGACGCTGCGTCATCTCGTCGACCTGCGCGAGGACAGCCCCGGGTACGACGGTGACCACCCCGACTTCCACCGGTCCGCCGAGGTCTTCCCACGCGGCGACGACCGCTGGAAGCAGTACAGCGCGCTCACCGACGCCCGGATCGGCGCGTACCTGCGGGGCGTCGAGGCCGACGTCCTCGTCGCCACCCGCCCGGGGCTCACCGTGCACCTCGCCCGGCAGGCCCGGCGGGGGCCGGTCCTCGTCGGCCAGGAGCACCTGGCCCCCGCCGGTCACGGCATCCGGCTCCGCCGGGACATCGGCCACGAGTACCGGCTCCTCGACGCCGTGACGACGGCCACCGAGGCAGACGCCCGCGCCTACCGCAGGATGGGGCTGCCCGGCGTACGGATCGAGGCCGTGCCCGACGGCGCGCCCGTGCCCGCCCGGCTCGCCGCCCGCCACGAGGCGCTCTGGACGGAACTCGTCGACCGGGGCGCGAGCCGGCGCGTCCACGCGGCGGGGCGCGCGAGGCGGCACCACGAGATCGGCCGGGCCGTCGACGCGGTCTACGCCCTGACGGCGAGGGCCGCCCGGCTGGTCCGGGGCCGTCCGCTCCGCTGAATCCGCCGGGTTCCCGCGGTCGCATCGAGGACCGTAGGTGTCCGCGACGGCTGGCAGACTCGGGGCATGTTGGAGACCTCCGCACGGCTGCTGCGCCTGCTCTCGCTGCTCCAGGCCCACCGGGAGTGGTCCGGTGCCGATCTCGCCGACCGGCTCGGGGTGACCTCGCGCACGGTACGGCGCGACGTCGACCGGCTGCGCGAGCTCGGCTATCCCGTGCACGCCAGCCCCGGCACCGGCGGCGGCTATCAGCTCGGGGCCGGGGCCGAGCTGCCGCCGCTGCTCCTCGACGACGAGGAGGCCGTGGCGGTCGCGGTCGGCCTGCGCACGGCGGCGGGTCAGGGTGTCGAGGGCATCGGCGAGACGTCCGTACGCGCCCTCGCCAAGCTGGAGCAGGTGCTGCCGGCGCGGCTGCGGCGGCGGGTCGGCGCGCTCACCGAGTTCACCGTGCCCATGCTCCGTACGCCTCGGGACATGGTGGATCCGGGGGTGCTCACGGAGCTGGCCAACGCCTGCCGGGACAGCGAGCGGCTCCGCTTCGCCTACCGCGACCACGGCGGCAACGCCACCCGCAGGACCGTCGAACCGCACCGGCTGGTCTGCACCGAGCGGCGCTGGTACCTGGTGGCCTGGGACGTGGACCGCGGCGACTGGCGGACGTTCCGGGCCGACCGCATCGAGCCCAGGCCGCCGCACGGGCCGCGCTTCCCGCCCCGCGAACCGCCCGCCGAGGACCTCGCCGCGTACGTGTCGAAGGGCGTGTCCGGTGCGGCGTACGCGACGGAGGTCACCGTCCGGCTGTTCGTCCCGCTCGCCGAGGCCGCCGCGATCGTCGGCCCGATGGACGGGGTCCTGGAGCCCGAGGGCGAAGGGAGCTGTCTGCTGCGGGCGGGGGCGCACAACCTCCACGTCGCGGTGGTGCACGTGGTGCTCATGGGGCTCGAGTTCGAGGTGGTCGACCCGCCGGAGCTGACGGAACGGGTCCGCGACCTCAGGGACCGGCTGTCCCGCGCTCTCGACCGGGCGGAGGGGGAGAGTCCGGGGGCGAGGACGAGGGCGTAGACGGGGGAGAGGTCGGGGGAGACACCGGGGGAGACGCCGGCGGGCTCGTGATCCGCATGCGTTCGTAGGCCGCGAACTCCGGGTGGTGCAGGTCGAAGGCGGGCGCCTCGGAGCGGATCCGCGGCACGGCGTCGAAGTTGTGCCGGGGCGGCGGGCACGTCGTCGCCCACTCCAGCGAGCGTCCGAAGCCCCAGGGGTCGTCCACGTCGACCTTCGCGCCGTACCGGTGGGTCCACCACACGTTGTAGAGGAACGGCAGGGTCGACGCGCCGAGCAGGAAGGCGCCGATCGTCGACACCGTGTTGAGGGCGGTGAAGCCGTCCGCGGCCAGGTAGTCGGCGTACCGCCGTGGCATGCCCTCCGCGCCGAGCCAGTGCTGCACCAGGAAGGTCAGGTGGAAGCCGACGAACAGCGTCCAGAAGTGGGCCTTCCCGAGCCGCTCGTCGAGCATCCGGCCGGTGAACTTGGGCCACCAGAAGTAGAAGCCGGCGAAGGTCGCGAAGACGACCGTGCCGAAGACCGTGTAGTGGAAGTGGGCCACGACGAAGTACGAGTCGGTGACCTGGAAGTCCATCGGCGGCGAGGCGAGGATCACCCCGGTGAGCCCGCCGAAGAGGAACGACACGAGGAAGCCGACCGACCACAGCATGGGCGTCTCGAAGGAGAGCGAGCCCCGCAGCATCGTCCCGGTCCAGTTGAAGAACTTCACCCCGGTCGGCACCGCGATCAGGAACGACAGGAGCGAGAAGAACGGGAGCAGCACCGCGCCCGTCGCGAACATGTGGTGGGCCCAGACCACCACCGACAGGCCGGTGATCGTCATGGTGGCCCCGACGAGCGTCGCGTAGCCGAAGATCGGCTTGCGGGCGAAGACCGGGATGATCTCGCTGACGATCCCGAAGAACGGCAGCGCGATGATGTAGACCTCGGGGTGGCCGAAGAACCAGAAGAGGTGCTGCCACAGCAGCGCCCCGCCGTTCTCGGGCTGGAAGACCACGGAGCCGAGGCGCCGGTCCGCCTCCAGGACGAGCAGCGCCGCCGCGAGGACGGGGAAGGCGACGATCACCAGGACCGCGGTGAAGAGGATGTTCCAGGTGAAGATCGGCATCCGGAACATGGTCATGCCGGGGGCCCGCATCCCGATGATGGTGGCGAGGAAGTTCACCGAGGTGAGGATCGTGCCGAAGCCCGAGAGCGCGAGTCCCATGATCCACAGGTCGACGCCCACGCTCGGCGACCGCTCCAGGCTGTTGAGCGGGGCGTAGGCGGTCCAGCCGAAGGCGGCGGGGCCGCTCGGGGTGAGCAGCGAGGCGATCACCATCAGGCCGCCGAAGAGGAACAGCCAGTACGAGAACATGTTCAGCCGCGGGAAGGCGACGTCGGGGGCGCCGATCTGCAGCGGCACCAGTTCGTTGGCGAAGCCGGCGAAGGTGGGCGTCGCGAAGAGCAGCAGCATGATCGTGCCGTGCAGCGTGAAGGCCTGGTTGAACTCCATGTTCGACACGAGCTGGAGCCCCGGGCGGGCCAGCTCGGCGCGCATGAGCATGGCCATGAGCCCGGCCAGCAGGAAGAAGACGAACGAGGTGACCAGGTAGAGGTGGCCGATCTTCTTGTGGTCGGTCGTGGTGGCCCAGTCGATCAGGACGCGGCCCTGTCGCTGCCGGGCCGATTCGACGGTCGCGGTCGCCGTCTCGGTGTCCATCGCTGCGCCCCCTAGTGCCGGTCCGCCGGGGCGTGTCCTGCTCGCCGGGCGTCCGGACATGATGCGCGCGGCGGGTCGGCGGGCGAGGGAGGCGGAGGGGGCGGCTGCTCCGGTCGGCCGACACCTCCTCCGCCGAGCCGGCCGCCGCGTACGCGTAAGCATTGTGTAAGGGAAGCGTGAGGGCGCCGCGTGTGCGAACGGGGTAATTCGGCGTGTGACGTGCGGAGAAGAGGGAATTCCCCGGGACTTGTCGATGCGGGGAGTCTCTTCGTGCGAACTGCTGGAAGCTCTTCGGAATTGCTGGAGAATCGACCCGAAACTGTCCCATCGGGTGACGGGCGGCGTGTCAAACATATGTCGAGAACTTGTGACACAAGCGTGACCGCAAAGAGGCTAACGTGAGGCCCATGTCACCCACATCGCGCACTCCCGAACCGCCCCGCGACGCTCCCGAGTCCTATGTGGGACTCGACGGGGACGGCGCCGAGCGGCTTGCCAGGGCACGGGGCTGGAAGGTCGTCAGATCTCTGCCGCCGGGCTCGATCATCACCATGGAATACCTGTCGGGACGCATCAACTTCGAGGTCGAGGACGGCACCGTCAGCCGCTGCTGGCTCGGCTGACGGCGTACGCGCCCGCATGCGGAAGGGCCCCGGCCGGGGACGGCCGGGGCCCTTCCGTGACGCGGGGTGCGGTCAGCCGCGTGTCGCGGGGGCGCGGCCGCGGGCCACTCCCACCGTCTCGCGGACGGGCTCCTCGGCGCCGGCCGGACGCTGCGGGAAGAATCCCGGGCGCGGTCCGCCAGAGGCCACGGGCAGGGAGGGCACCAGCCGGCGGCGGTCGCGCAGCCGGTCCCGGAGCCGGTCGCGTGCCGCGAGGATCCAGGACTCCGCCACCGCGAGGACCGGCTCGCACCAGGGCAGGGCGAGCAGGACCAGGAGCCCGGCGGCCCAGCCGAGCAGGACGTCGCTCAGCCAGTGCGTGCCCAGATAGACGGTGGTGAGGCCGACGCCGAGCGCGACCACTGCCGAGAGGGCCGACAGATAGCGCCTGGCCCGCGGGGTGGTCGCCAGATAGGCGAGGATGCCCCAGGTCACGACCGCGTTGGCGGTGTGTCCCGACGGAAATATATCGCCGCCCCCGAAGAGCTCGGCGGAGCCGACCTGCGTCGCGTAGTGGGGGCCGAGACGGCCGAGCCCGAGCTTGACCGCGCCGACCGAGACGTTGAGCAGCAGCAGCGCCGCGCCGAGGCACAGGAGCGGCCGCAGGGTGTGCTGTCGCCAGGAGCGCCAGCCCAGCCACGCGGCCACCATGACGGCCGTGGGGCCGCGCTGGCCGAGGACGACGTAGTAGTCGAGGAAGCCGTGGATCTCCGGCCACTGCTGATAGGGCCGGAACAGCATGATCTTCCAGTCGAGGGTCACCAGCCAGCTCGACAGGAGGACCGCGACGACAATGGCCAGATAGAACGCCGACGTCCCGCCGAAGAGCGCGAGACGCGTGCGGGTCATCCCCGGGACCTCTATCTTCGGCGGTTCCGGCTCCCGGTCCAGCCGGGCAAAGATGTCGGTACGCACCCAATCGACGTTACAGGGAGTGAGAAGCCGTCCCGGTCGATCCGGTGTCTTCGTGATGACCATGTGATGTGGAGTAGGTCTCAGCCGCCGGATCATTCCCGACGTCCGTCGGTAAATCCGATGACCTTCTGCCCTATTGCCGGCGTGGCGCTTTCCGGAAGAGTGTTTGAACGCAAGGGAATTGCTTCAAACAGATATACGTACGGAATTCCATGCGACGCGCGGGCCCCGCCGAGTGGCGTACGCCACACGCGGAGGCCCGCCGGGGTGAGAGCTGCACCACGCGCTCGGGGCTTGAACTCGCGTACGCTGACGGCTCACTCGCCCGTCGATGTCGGGCCGCCCCAGGGGCATACGCCCTGGTCGGCGCCTGCCGAGCGCGAGAGCTTCACTGGGAGGTACGTACATGTCGCGGACGATCACGGCCCGAGCACGAGAGCGTGCCGCCGACGGCGGAGCCAACCGCTGGGTCGTCCTGGTCGTCCTCTGCGTCAGCCTTCTCCTGGTCGCCCTCGACGCGACCATCCTCCACGTCGCCGTCCCCTCGCTCACCG
Source organism: Streptomyces sp. NPDC056169 (assembly GCF_042268445.1). Taxonomy (NCBI): domain Bacteria; kingdom Bacillati; phylum Actinomycetota; class Actinomycetes; order Kitasatosporales; family Streptomycetaceae; genus Streptomyces; species Streptomyces sp. NPDC056169. The sequence continues at coordinate 58,580 of NZ_JBHJUO010000016.1, forward strand.
AGGATCTGCGCCCCAGCTCCACCGCGCTGCTCTGGATCGTCGACGCCTACCCGCTGATCTGTGCCTCGCTGCTGATCCTCTTCGGCACCCTCGGGGACCGGGTCGGCAGACGGCGGGTCCTCCTCCTCGGCTACGCGCTGTTCGGCGTCGCCTCGGCGATCGCCGCCCTCGCCACCGAGCCGGGGGTCCTCATCGCGGCCCGCGCGCTGCTCGGCGTCGGCGGCGCCATGATCATGCCCGCGACGCTCTCCATCCTCCGGGCGGTCTTCCCCGACCGCCGGGAACGCGCCACCGCCATCGGCATCTGGACCGCGGTCGCCGCGGTCGGGGCCGCCACCGGACCGGTGCTCGGCGGCTTCCTCGTCGAGAACTACTGGTGGGGCTCCGTCTTCCTCATCAACATCCCGCTGATGGCGCTGATACTGCCGCTGGGCCGCCGTCTCCTCCCCGAGTCCCGGGGAGACTCCGACGGCCCCTGGGACGTCCTCGGCGCCCTCATGGCCGCCGCCGGAGTCCTCGGCTGCGTCCTCGGGGTCAAGCGCGCCGGGGCCGGCGAACCGCTGCTCGCCCTGCCGACCGCGGGACCGCTGCTCGTCGGCGCCGCGCTCCTCGTCCTCTTCGTCCGCCGGCAGAAGCGGCGCCCGCACCCGCTGATCGACATGCGGCTCTTCTCCCGGGCGGCCTTCACCACCTCGGTCGGCTGCATCGTCCTCGCCATGCTGGCCCTGGTCGGCCTGGAGCTCATCGCCGTCCAGTACCTCCAGCTCGTCCTCGGACTGAGCCCCCTGGAGACCGGGCTCCGGCTCCTCCCGCTCACCTTCGCCGCCATGGCGGCCGGCGCCACCGGCTCGTACACCCTGCGCAGGATCGGCCCGCGCCGGATGGTCGGCTGGGGCTTCGTGCTCACCGCCGCCGCGGTTCTCCTGCTGACCTTCATGGGGCAGGACGACCGGCCGCTGCTGCTCACGGTGGGCTTCGTGCTGCTCGGCTTCGGCCTGCAGACCACGCTCTTCTCGGCGTACGAGTCGATGCTCAGCGAGGCGCCGCAGCGGAGCGCGGGCGGCGCCGCCGCGATCGGCGAGACCTCGTACCAGCTCGGCGCCGGCATGGGCATCGCACTGCTCGGCAGCGTGATGAACGCCGCGTACGCCCCCGGGCTCGCCTCGGTCCCCGGAGTGCCGGCGGAGGCGAGCAGCGCCGCGTCGAACTCCCTCGGTGAGGCCTACCAGGTCGCCGACCAGCTCGGCGGCGCGGCGGGCACGGCCCTGCACCAGGCGGCCCGGCACGCCTTCGTGGACGGTCTGCACATCACGCTCTGCGTGAGCGCCGTCCTGCTGCTCGCCGGCGCGGTGATGGCCCGGCGACTGCCCCGGGTCATGGAGTGCCCGGCGGAACCGGACGCGTCCTGCGAGCCGGCCGAGTCGTGTACGTCGGCCGAGTCGTGTGAGTCGCTCGCGGGGTGCGAGCCGGTCGAGCCGGTCGGGCGGGGTGAGTCGGTTGTGACGGGTGAGCCCGTCGAGGCGCGAGAGCCGGCCGAGCCGCGGGTGCCCGCGACCCGGGAAGCGATCGAGCCCGCCGGCTCGGGACGTCCGGTGCACTGACCCGATCCCTCGGGTGGTGCCCGGTCGGGCCGGCGGACCCGCTCAGCTCTGGTTGAAGAAACCGTCCTGCGGACGCCGACGGGACTCGCCGCCGACGATCTGGGTGTCGGCGGGAGTGAGCAGGAAGACCCGCGTCGCCACGCGCTCGATCGAGCCGCGCAGACCGAAGGCGAGGCCGGCGGCGAAGTCGACCACGCGCTTGGCGTCGTGCGGCTCCATCCCGGTCAGGTTCACGATCACCGGAACACCGTCCCGGAAGAGCTCTCCGATGCCCCGGGCGTCCCGGAAGCCGTCGGGGGAGACGGTGGCGATCCGGCGGCCCTGATCCTGGGCGGTGTCCGTGGCCACCCGGACCCGGGGGTCCGTCACCCAGGCGTCGCCGTTCTCGGCACCGTCGGCGTACTCGTCGTCGTAGTAACGCTCGTCGTTGTCCTCGACGAGTCCCAGCCAGGCACTTGCCTTGCGCACCGATCCCATGGACGCCTCCTTTCAGCGCGGTCACTTGTGGTTCCGCAATCCCTATCGTCGTCCATGATGCGGATCGCGCGCCAAGTGGATACACGGCGCGCAGGGGATTCGTGACGGTACTGGTGCAGAACGTGAGCGTCGATTTCTGGCGATACGTCAGGAAACTTGCGGTATGCGGGGCCTGACGGAGGGGCGCGCAACTTAAAATATGAAAGTCGGGCCAGAAGGGTGACGGTGGGCGCGTACGGGTGAACGACCCGGCTCGCTACGATGCCGCGATGCCGCTCGACGGCACTTCGCACGGCTCACGGGGGCACCTCATGTTCGGAATCGTCAGACCCTGCACGCACCGGCTCACCGACGGACTCAAAGTCGACTGGATGGCCCACCTCTGCGGCCTCTGCCTGGCACTTCGCGCGGACCACGGACAGTTCGCGCGGGTCGTCACCAACTACGACGGGCTCATCGTCTCGGTCCTGACGGAGGCTCAGACCGGCACGATGGCGAGCGGGCGGCGCACCGCCGGGCCCTGCCCGCTGCGCGGGATGCGCACCGCGCCCGTGGCCCAGGGGGAGGGCGCGCGCCTCGCCGCCGCCGTCTCGCTCGTCCTCGCCTCGGCGAAGGTACGGGACCACGTCGCCGACCGGGACGGCCTGTTGGCGCGCAAGCCCGTCGCCGCCGCGGCCCGCCGGGTCGCCCGCTCCTGGGACCGGGCCGGCGCCAGGACCGGCCGCGCCCTCGGCTTCGACACCGCCGTCCTCGTCGACGCCGTCGACCGGCAGACCGGGCTCGAAACCCTCGCCGGCCTCGGGACGCCGCTGCTCGCCGTCACCGAGCCGACCGAGACCGCGACCGCGGCCGCCTTCGCGCACACCGCCGTCCTCGCCGGGCGCCCGGACAACGCCGCGCCGCTCGCCGAGGCGGGCCGGCTCTTCGGCCGCCTCGCCCACCTCCTCGACGCCGTCGAGGACCAGCAGGCCGACGCGGCGGCGGGCGCGTGGAACCCGCTCACCGCGACCGGCACCTCCCGTGAGGAGGCCCGCCGGCTCGCCGACGACGCCCTGCACGGCATCCGCCTCGCCCTGAAGGACGCCGAGTTCGCCGACGGCAAGCTCGTCCACGTCCTCCTCGCCCATGAGCTCCGGACATCGGTGGACCGGGCCTTCGGTACGACGAGCTGCTCGCACGGGACGCCGGGGGCGGGGCCGGTGCACGGACAGGGCCCGGTGCCGGGGAACCCGTACGCGCCCCAGGGGCCCGGACCCGTCCCCGGCAACCCGTACGCCCCCGGCCCGGGGGGCCCCGGCGGGCCCTACAGCCCCGGTCCCGGTGGCCCCGGAGGCCCCGGCGGGCCGTTCCCGCCCGGGCCGCCGAACCGGCGCGGCCTGATAGCAGGGTGCGCCCTCTGGGTCGGTCTGGCCTGCACCTGCCAGATGTGCTGCGGGACCTTCGAGGACCCCTGGAGCCGGCAGCGTCGCGAGGGGCTCTGCCAGCAGTGTGACCCCGGCAGTTGCTGCGACTGCTGTGACTGCTGCAGCAACTGCTCCTCCTGCTGCGAGGGAGACGGCTGCTGCGGGGACTGCAGCTGCGGCTGCGACTGCTGACACCCCGTCTGCCACCGCCCCGCCGGAGGCACCCCGCCGGGCGGGTGGCACCCCGCCGGGCGGGTGGCACCCCGCCGGGCCGACGGCTCCGCTACTTCGTCGGCGCCGGGATCTCCGGCGGGGTGATCTGCGACTGCTCGATCCCCGACCCCGCCACCCCCCACTTCTTCACGATCCGGTCGTACGTCCCGTCGGCCTTCAGGCCGTTCACCGCCGCCTGGAAGGCCGGTGCGAGCGGGGTGCCCTTCTTGAAGGCGAAGCCGACGTCGAGCCGCCGGTACTCGTTGAGGAACTTCACGTTCTTCTGCTGCGTCACCGCGTACCGCACGCCGTTGATCGTGTTCATCACGACATCGCTGCGGCCCTGCTGGAGCGACATCCAGACCGCGCCCGTCTCGTTGAAGACGTTCACCTCGTACGCCGGCTTCCCGGCCTCCGCGCACCGGCCCTTGTTCTTCTCCAGGGTCTGCTCGAAGGTGGTGCCCGCGCCCGTCGCGACCTTCAGGCCGCACAGCTGCGTGAGGTCGGTGACCGCCTTCAGCGGGCTGTCGGACCGGGTGGCGAAGCCCTGGCCGTCGTTGATGTAGGTGACGAAGTCGATGGTCTTGCGCCGCTCCTCGGTCACCCCGAAGTTCCCGGTGCCGACGTCGTACTTGCCGCTGGTCAGCGCCGGCAGGATCGCCTCGAAGCCGACGGCCTCGCGCTTCAGCTCCAGGCCGAGGGCCTTCGCCACGGCGTCCGCGAAGTCGGCGTCCACCCCGACCACGGTCCTGCCGTCGGGCAGGTAGGCCGAGCTGGGCGGGGTCCCGACCGAGGCGGCGACCGTGAAGCTGCCCCGCTGCCGGACGTCGGCGGGAAGCAGCTTCGCCGCGGCCTCGTTCTTCTTCACCGCCGACACCACGTCCTCGCTGGGGAGCGTGCCCTTCGCGGCGCCCGGTGCTCCCGAGGCCCCGGCCGGCGCCGTCGTGGGTTCGCCTCCGGAGCAGGCGGTGAGGGTGAGTGCGGCGGCGGTGATCAGCGCGAAGCCGAGGGTCGTGCGGGCAGTGCCGGAACTCGTACGCGTGCTCATGGTTTCGGGTTCTCCAGGAGTTTCTCGAACGGCAGGGGGCCGAGCGACTCAAGATCGGCGGACACGTCGAAGAGCGGCCGGTAGCCGGTCGCCAGGTAGAGGCCCCTGGCCTCCGGCTGGCGCGGCCCGGTCGTCAGGTAGATGCGGGTGTAGCCGCGGGCGGCGGCGTCGCGTTCGAGCACGGTGAGGACGCGGCGGGCGAGCCCGCGCCTGCGGTGCGCCGAGTGGGTCCAGATCCGCTTCAGCTCGGCGGTGTGGTCGTCGTAGCGGCGGTACGCGCCTCCGGCCACGGGCCGGCCGTGCTCCATGAGGAGCAGGAAGGCGCCGTGGGGAGGAGCGAACTCGGTGGCCGGATAGAGGCTCAGATCGTGCGCGGAGCCGTACCGGGTCGTGTACTCGTAGGCCAGCTCGTCGAGGAGCGGGCGCGCCAAGGGGTCGGTGGTCGTGGTCCGGTACACGGACAACGCGAAGGGCATGACGGTCCTTCAGGGCGAAGGAGGACAGCGAGGCGGAGCGAGGGGAGGGGAGGGCTCAGGCACTCACGAGGGGCCTGTGTGTGAAGGCGCCGCGGAAAACAGCACGCGGGCGGGGCACAGCAGAGGGTCAGCTCAACAGGAAGAGGACCACACGCGACCGAAGTCGATGTGGGAGCGCGTGACCAGCTGCTGCGGATGCATGGCCCCAGTTGAACAGGCATCCGTTTCCGCGTCAACCATGATGAGACGCACAGCTCACCCTGTGGACACCCTTGACAGCAGGGCATGTTGACCGCATAGCCTCGAAGGGCGGATCGGGCTGAGGGGCCCATGTCCGTGCTCTCCGCGTGTGAAGGCGCACCCCCGTGTTCGATCCGCCCTCTGGCATCCACGGAGCCTTCGCATGTCCGCGACCCTCGTCAAGACTCCCTCCACGGCCCCGCCGGCCGAGCCGCCTCCCCGCGTCGTTCCCGCCCGCCGGGCCGGCCAGTGGGCCGCCGCGGCCGCCGTCCTCGTCCTCCTCGCCCTCGGACTGCTCTCGGTCATCCGCAACAAGGCCTTCCAGTGGGACGTCGTCGCCGAGTACTTCACCTCCGCGTCCGTCCTGCGCGGCCTCGGCCTCACCCTGTGGCTGACCGCCCTCGTCATGGTCCTGGGCTTCGTCCTCGGCACCCTGCTCGCGGTCTTCCGGTTGTCCGCCAACCCCGTTCTGCGCGGGGTCAGTTGGGGGTACGTCTGGTTCTTCCGGTCCACCCCGATCCTGGTCCAGCTGCTCTTCTGGTTCAACATCGGCGCGCTCTACCCGACCGTCCTCGGCATCCACACGGTCAACCTCCTCGGCCCCGTCGCCGTCGCCGTCATCGGCCTCACCCTGCACGAGGCCGCCTACGCCGCCGAGGTCGTGCGCGGCGGCATCCTCTCCGTCGACCGCGGCCAGATCGAGGCCGCCCAGTCCCTCGGCCTCGGCCGCTGGCGCCGGCTCACCCGGATCGTGCTGCCCCAGGCGATGCGCTCGATCGTCCCGCCCGCCGGAAACATGCTGATCGGCACCCTCAAGGGCACCTCGATCGTCTCCGTCATCGCCGTCCAGGACCTGCTCTACTCGACCCAGCTCGTCTACCACCGCACGTACGAGGTCATCCCGATGCTCCTCGTCGCCACCCTCTGGTACGTGGCGGTGACCTCGGTCCTCAGCCTCGGCCAGCACTACGTCGAGCGGTACTACGCCCGCGGCACGGGCGGTGCCCGATGAGCCCCGCCCCCTCGACGCCCTCGATCGTCATCGTCGGCGCGGGGCCGCGCGGCACCGGCTTCCTCGAACGGCTCGCCGCCAACCTGCCCGAGCTGTACGGCGACGGCCGCCTCGACCTCCACCTCGTCGACCCGCACCCGCCGGGCCCCGGCCGGATCTGGCGCACCGAACAGTCCCCGCTGCTCTGGATGAACTCCCAGGCCGAGGACGTCACCATGTTCACCGACGAGACCGTGGAGCTCGACGGGCCCGTCCTGCCGGGACCCACCCTCGCCGACTGGGCCGGCATCGAGGGCCGCGTCTTCCCCACCCGCCCCCAGCAGGGCGCCTACCTGCGCTGGGTGTACGAGCGGGTCCTCGCCGACCTGCCCGCCTCGGTCAGCGTCCACGAGCACCGCACCACCGCGCTGCGGCTCGGCGGCCCCCGCGACGGACGCCAGCGGGTCTGGCTGGAGGCCGGCGCCGAGCCGCTCCTCGCCGACCTCGTCGTCCTCACCGTCGGCCACCTCGACGCCGAACCCGACCCGGAGCAGCGGGAGCTCGCCGACTTCGCCGCCCGCCACCGGCTCGTCCACCTCCCGCCCGACTTCACCGCCGACAGCGACCTCTCCGCGCTGCCCGCCGGCGCGCCCGTCCTGGTCCGCGGCTTCGGCCTCGCCTTCGTCGACCTGATGGTGCTCCTCACCGAGGGCCGCGGCGGACGGTACGAGGGCGAGGGCGACGACCTCGTCTACGTACCCTCCGGCCGGGAGCCCGTGCTGCACGTCGGATCGCGGCGGGGCGTCCCGTACCACTCGAAGATCGGATACGTCCTCGACGGCGAACGGCCCCCGCTTCCCCGGTTCTTCGGGGCCGAGCAGACCGAGGCCCTCCTGAAGCGGGACGAGCCGCTCGACTTCCGGCGCGACGTGTGGCCGCTCATCGACAAGGAACTCGGCTGGGCCCACTACCACCGGCTCTTCTCCACCCACCCCGAGCGGACCTCCCTCGACTGGAGCGACTTCGAGGAGGCGTACGCACAGGCGCCGCCGCGCGGGGCGGAGATCGCCGCGCTCGTCGCCGCGGCCGTCCCCGACCCCGCGGACCGGCTCGACCTGGACGCCCTCGACCACCCCCTCGACGGGGTCCGCTTCGTCTCCGCCGAGGCGCTCCAGCACGGCCTGCGCGACTACGTCACCGACGATCTGACCCGCCGCCACGACCCCGCCCACAGCCCCGACGCCGCCGTCTTCGCGGCCCTGCTCTCCGTCTACGCCCAGCTTCTGAGCCTCGGCGGCCGCGTCGACCTGGGCGGCTGGTGGCACGGCTTCTTCAGCTACATCGCCTCCGGCCCGCCGGGGCCCCGGCTGCGTCAGCTCCTCGCGCTCTCCCGCGCCGGCGTGGTCCGGTTCCTCGGGCCGCAGGTCACCGTCGAGACCGACGAGGAACGCGGGGTCTTCCGCGCCGCGTCCGCCGCCGTGCCGGGGGAGTGGACCGAGGCGCGCGCCCTCGTCGAGGCCCGGCTGCCCGACCCCACCCTGGAGCTCACCGGCAGCCCGCTGCTGCGCGCCCTGTACGAGGACGGGGCCCGGGCCACCGCCAGCGGCCTCCTCGTCGTCGACCCCGCCGACGCCCGGATCCTGGAGCGCGACGGGCGCCCGCACCCGCGCCGCTTCGCGCTCGGCCCGCACACCACCGCCCGGGCGGGCGGGGCCTTCACCCGGCCCCGTACCGGCGGGATCGCCTTCGGACAGAACGACGTCGCCGCACGGGCCGCGCTGACCTTCCTGAGCGACGGGAGTGAGGGGAGCGACCGGGGCGACCGGGGTGCCCTGAGCGACTTGAGCGACCGGGGTGACCTGGGCGATCGGGGTGCCCTGAGCGACTTGAGCGACCGAGGTGACCAGGGCGCCCAGGGCGACCTGAGCGACCAGGGTGACCAGGGCGATCGCAGTGACCAGGGCGTCCGGAGCGGCCAGGCCGACCGCGCCGACCGGAGCTGTCGCCTTCCGGCCCCGCTGAGCGCCTGATCCGCGCTCCCCCTTCTGCCTCGCCTCCCGACCCGTTTCCGAGGAACCGCCATGGCTCTCACCAGCGATCCGCCCTCCACCGCCCCCCTCACGAACACCCCGGTCACGAAGGACCCGGAAGCCGCCGCCACCCCGCCGGCGCCCGTCGAACTCGTCGTCGTCCCCGTCCGTCACCCCTGGCGCTGGGTGGCCGTCGCCGCCACCGCCGTCCTGCTCGTGCAGTTCGCCCACGGGCTCGTCACCAACCCCGGCTGGGAGTGGGACGTCTTCGCCGCGTTCTTCACCACCGAGACGATCCTCCAGGCCGTCTGGGTCACCCTCCAGCTCACCTTCTACGGCACGGTCCTCGGCTTCGCGATCGGCATCGTGCTGGCCTTCATGCGCCTGTCGGCCAACCCGTTCCTGCGCTCGGTCGCCTTCGGCTACATCTGGGCGTTCCGCTCCATCCCGCTCATCGTCCAGCTGCTCTTCTGGTTCAACCTCGCCTATCTCTACAAGGAGTTGAGCATCGGCATCCCCTTCGGGCCGAGCTTCCTCTCCTTCGACACGATGGGTCTCGTCGGGGAGATGAGCGCCGCCGTCCTCGGCCTCGCCCTCCACCAGGCGGCCTACGCGGCGGAGATCGTCCGGGGCGGCGTAGTCGCCGTGGACGAGGGCCAGTCGGAGGCTGCGGCCTCCCTCGGCATCCCGAAGTTCCGGCAGCTGCGGCGCATCGTGCTGCCGCAGGCGATGCGCTCGATCCTGCCCAACGCCGCCAACGAGATCATCTCGCTCTTCAAGGGCACCTCGATCGTCTCGGTCATGGCGATCGGCGAACTCTTCTACCAGGTGCAGGTCGTCTACGGCCGCAACGGACGGGTCGTCCCGCTCCTGATGGTCGCCACCGCCTGGTACGTCCTGCTCACCACCGCGCTCTCCGTCGTCCAGCACTACGTCGAACGCCACTACGCGAAGGGGAGCGCCCGATGAGCTCCGCCACCACCACCGTCCCCGAGTCCACCACGGCCAAGGTCGAGATCCGCTCCGTCCACAAGAACTTCGGCCCGCTCCACGTCCTGCGCGGCATCGACCTCGACGTCCGGGCGGGGGAGGTCACCGTCGTCCTCGGCCCCTCGGGCTCCGGCAAGTCCACGCTCCTGCGGACCATCAACCACCTGGAGAAGGTCGACAGCGGCACGGTCAGCGTCGACGGCACCCTCGTCGGCTACCGCCGCTCCGGGAACAAGCTCTACGAGCTGCGGGAGCGCGACATCCTCAAGCAGCGCACCCGGATCGGCTTCGTCTTCCAGAACTTCCACCTCTTCCCGCACCTGACCGTCCTGGAGAACATCGTCGAGGCCCCCGTCTCGGCCCTGAAGCGCCCCCGGAAGGAGGCCGAGGCCGCGGCCCGGAAGCTCCTCGACCGCGTCGGACTGGCCGACAAGGCGGAGGCGTACCCCAAGCAGCTCTCCGGCGGCCAGCAGCAGCGCGTCGCCATCGCCCGCGCGCTCGCCCTGGAACCGGGGCTGCTCCTCTTCGACGAGCCGACCTCCGCGCTCGACCCCGAACTGGTCGGCGAGGTCCTCGACGTCATCAAGGACCTGGCCGCCTCCGGCACCACCATGATCGTCGTCACGCACGAGATCGGCTTCGCCCGCGAGGTCGCCGACACCGTGGTCTTCATGGACGAGGGCCGGATCGTCGAACAGGGCCCGCCGGCCGAGGTGCTCGACAGCCCCCGCCACGAGCGCACCCGCGCCTTCCTCTCCAAGGTCCTCTGACCGCCCGTACCCCCCGTTCTCCCATCCCCCCCGTCCCACATCCCCCCTGCCCCACATCCCCCCACCGCTCCTCGCTCTTCCCGTACGACCGCTCGTCACCCTTCCCGCACCAGGAGTCCCGTCATGAAGTCCCGCCGCACCGTCCTCGCCGCCCTCGCCTCGCTCACCGCCCTCGGGGTCCTCACCGCCTGCGGCTCGGGGGATGCCGCCACCTCCGAGATCAAGCCCGAGGGGCAGAAGGGGAACGGCATCAACGTGGGCCCGGACCAGAAGCGCATCCACACCGCCAAGGTCGACGCCATCGCCGCGCAGGTGCCCGAGGCCGTCCGCAAGAGAGGCACGCTCGTCATCGGCGTCGCCGCGAACACCAGTCCGCCGCTCTCCTTCCGCGCCACCGACGACAAGACGCTGATCGGCACCGAGCTCGACATCGCGACCCTGGTGGCCGACACCCTCGGACTGGAGCCGAAGTTCGAGGCGGTCTCCTGGGAGAACCTCTTCGTCGGCCTCGACAGTGCCAAGTTCGACGCCGTCTTCTCCAACGTCACCGTGACCGAGGAGCGCAAGGACAAGTACGACTTCGCCACCTACCGCCTCGACGACCTCGCCTTCGAGGCGAAGAAGGGCTCCGGCTGGACGGTGAAGGGCCCCGAGGACGTGGCGGGGAAGAAGATCGCCGTCGGCTCCGGAACCAACCAGGAGAAGATCCTCGTCGACTGGTCCGCGCAGAACGAGAAGGCGGGCCGCAAGGGCGTCGAGATCTCGTACTTCCAGAACAACAGCGACTACTACCTGGCCCTCCAGTCCGGCCGGATCGACGGCTACCTCGGCCCCAACCCCGTCGTCGCGTACCACGTGGCCTCGGCCGGGCAGACCGAGGTCGCCGGGAAGTTCTCCGGCGCGGGCGCCGGGCTCCAGGGCAAGATCGCGGCCACCACGAAGAAGGACAGCGGCCTCGTCGCCGCCTATGCGGCCGCGATCGACCACATCGTCGGGAACGGCACCTACGGCGAGGTGCTCAAGCGGTGGGGTCTGGGCAGCGAGGCCGTGGAGAAGTCGGAGATCAACCCGCCCGGCCTGCCCCGCACCAAGAACTGACCCACGGCGCGCCCCGGGCTTTCGAAGCCCGTATGAAAAGGTGGAACACCATGAGCACGGATCCGCAGCAGGACTGGCAGCACTGGCACGAGCAGCGTGAGGCGGCGGTCGCCTCCTCGTACGGCCCGCTCTCCCTCACGGGCACGCACTGGCTCTCGGATCACCCGGAGGGTCGAATTCCGGCCGTTCCCGGCGAGTGGCGGGAGGACGGTGACGAGGTGGTCCTGACGGCGGACGCCGAGGACGCGATCACCGTCGACGGGAAGCCCTTCACCGGCACCGTACGGCTCACCGCCGACCACGCCCCGATCCACGAGTCCAGGGTCGAGGCGGCGGGCCGGCGGCTGGTGGTCCTGCGGCGGGAAGGGCTCTGGGCCGTACGGGACTTCGACCCCGGCTCGGCGGCGCGCAGCGCCTTCGCGGGCATCGAGGCCACCCCGTACGACGAGCGCTGGGTGGTGTCCGGCGTCTTCCGTCCGTACGAGGAGGCGCGCAGCGTACGGGTCGAGAACGCCGACGGCCGGGAGCGCGGCCTCGGGCTCGCCGGCGAGCTGGCCTTCGACCTGCACGGCGGCGAGCACACCCTCCAGGTGGCCGTCGAGGACGACGGCTCGCTGTGGGCGGTCTTCGCGGACGCTACCAGCGGCCGGGACAGCTACCGCTTCCGCTTCCTGCGGCCCGAGGCCCCGGCGGCGGACGGCTCGGTGACGGTGGACTTCAACCGTGCGCTGCTGCCGCCGTGCGCGTTCGCCGACCACTTCATCTGCCCGTTCCCGCCGCCGGGCAACACGCTCGACACCGCGGTACCGGCGGGGGAGCGGCAGCTGAACGCCTCCTGACGCGTTCCGGCCCACCTGACCTGGGCTCTCCGCAAGGTGTACGGATATCGGGCACCCCCGGCCGCGACGGCCGGGGGTGCCCGTGCGTCCGGCGGTCTTGTGCGCCCGCTCCACGGGGGTCACTATCGCTCACGGTGCATGTCAGGGACACGTCACCTGACGGCGCCTCACGGGCCCGCCACCCACGGGCCCCTCCGCTTTTCCCAGAAGGAGAACAGTGAGGAGCACAGTGAGGATCACCAGCACCCGACTGCTCGCGATCGCCGCGGGACTCGCCGCAGTGACGGCCCTCGGCCTCCCCGGTGCCCAGGCCGCCCCCGACCCCGGCCCGGCGGGAGCGGCACGGCTCGCCCGCGCCGATGCCGCCGTCGACGCCGCCCAGGTCGGCGGCACCGCCTGGTACGTGGACAGAACGGCCGGCAGAGTCGTCGTCACCGCCGACTCCACCGTCACCGACGCGGGGCTCGCGAAGATCCGCGCGGCGGCCGGCGCCGACGCCGGAGCCCTCCGCGTCCAGCGCACCTCCGGCGTCTTCACCCCCCTGCTCGGCGCCGGCGACGCCATCTACGGCGGCGGCTACCGCTGCTCGCTCGGCTTCAACGTCCGCAGCGGCAGCACGTACTACTTCCTCACCGCCGGCCACTGCGGCAACGTCGCCAACACCTGGTACGCCAACTCGGCACAGTCCACCCTGATCGGTGCCACCGTGGGCTCCAGCTTCCCCGGCAACGACTACGCGCTCGTCCGCTACGACAACACCTCGCTCAGCCACACCGGCGGCTTCACCGCCGCCGACGCCTACGTCGGCGAGTCGGTCAAGCGCTCCGGCTCCACCACGGGCACCCGCGGCGGCACGGTGACAGGCCTCGACGCCACCGTCCACTACTCCGGTGGCGGCACCGTCCGCGGCATGATCCAGACCAACGTCTGCGCCGAGCCCGGCGACTCCGGGGGCGCGCTCTACGACGGCACCAAGGCGCTCGGGATCACCTCCGGAGGCAGCGGCAACTGCTCCACCGGCGGCACGACCTTCTACCAGCCGGTGCCGGAGGCCCTCGCCAAGTACAAGGTCAGCCTCTACTGATTCTCTCCAACTAGCCTGAAAGCAAGGCCTGTTGAGGGCCGTGCGGCCGAAAGGCGCCCTTGCGTCCGGAAGTCGTGCGGCCCGAGACTCCCCCACAGCGCAGGCCTCGGGCCGCGCCTCACGGGCCCGGCACCCCACGGCGGGCCCCCGATTCCCCTCTGGAGGAACGAGAAGTGAGGACCACGCGCACCACCCCCACGAGAACCGTCCGGATGTTCGCCGTCGCCGTCGGTCTCGCCGCCGCCGCGGCGCTCGCCGTCCCCACCGCGAGCGCCGACTCCGCGCAGACCTTCGGCGCCGAGCGGCTCTCGGCGGCGAGCGACGCCGTGCTCGCCGCCGACGTGGCCGGCACCGCCTGGCACATCGACACCGCCACCGGCGCGGTCGTCGTCACCGCCGACTCCACCGTCACCCCCGCCGAGATCGCGAAGATCAAGCGGCAGGCCGGTCCCGACGCCGGCGCGATCCGCATCGAGCGGACGCCCGGCAGGTTCACCAAGCTGATCTCCGGCGGCGACGCGATCTACGCCGACGCCGGCTGGCGCTGCTCCCTGGGCTTCAACGTCCGGGACAGCGCGGGCGCCTACTACTTCCTCACCGCCGGTCACTGCACCGACGGCGCGGGCACCTGGTACTCCAACTCCTCGCAGTCGACCGTCCTCGGCACCACGGCCGGGTCGAGCTTCCCGACCAACGACTACGGCATCGTCCGCTACACCAACAGCACGGTCACCAAGTCCGGCACCGTCGGCAGCGTGGACATCACCAGCGCCGCCAACGCGACCGTCGGCATGTCGGTCACCCGCCGGGGCTCCACCACCGGCATCCACAGCGGCTCGGTGACCGGCCTCAACGCCACCGTGAACTACGGCGGCGGGGACATCGTCTACGGCATGATCCGCACGAACGTCTGCGCCGAGCCGGGCGACTCCGGCGGCCCGCTGTACTCCGGCAGCCGGGCCATCGGCCTCACCTCGGGCGGCAGCGGCAACTGCTCCTCGGGCGGCACGACCTTCTTCCAGCCGGTGACGGAGGCGCTGAGCGCGTACGGCGTGAGCGTCTTCTAGGAACGACGGCAGGCGCGGACCGGAGTCCTCTTGTGAATCCGTTCACAAGAGGACTTCCGGCCCCTCCCTCCGGGTCTTTCTCCGGACCTTCTCGCAGGTCATCGGGTGTCGAATGGAGACATCAGAGAGAAAAAGGGACCCGAAGAAGGAGTACCTGCCATGGAGGCCAAGGAGATGGTGGACGGACTGGTCCAGGGAGCCCTCGCGGCGCTCGACCGGTTCGAGACCTTCGACCAGGAGCAGGTCGACCACATCGTGAAGAAGGCTTCGCTCGCCGCGCTGAGCGCGCACGGCGAACTGGCGAAGCTCGCCGTCGAGGAGACCGGGCGCGGCCTCTTCGAGGACAAGGCGGTCAAGAACCTCTTCGCCTGCGAGCACGTCACCCACTCGATGGCCGGTCTGAAGACCGCCGGAGTCATCCGCCGCGACGAGCTGAACGGCATCACCGAGATCGCCGAGCCCGTCGGCGTCGTCTGCGCGATGACCCCCGTCACCAACCCCACCTCGACGACGGTCTTCAAGGCGCTCATCGCCCTCAAGACCCGCAACCCCATCGTCTTCGCCTTCCACCCCTCCGCGCAGAAGTGCTCGGCCGAGGCCGCCAGGATCGTCCGCGACGCCGCCGTCGCCGCAGGCGCCCCCGAGGACTGCGTGCAGTGGGTCGACGAGCCCTCCATGGAGGCCACCCGCCTCCTCATGAACCACGAAGGCGTCTCCACCATCCTCGCCACCGGTGGAAACGCGATGGTCAGGGCCGCCTACTCGTGCGGCAAGCCCGCCCTCGGCGTCGGCGCCGGAAACGTCCCCGCGTACGTCACGAAGAGCGGAAAGCTCCCGCGGGCGATCCACGACATCGTGCTCTCCAAGGCCTTCGACAACGGCATGATCTGCGCCTCCGAACAGGCCGTGATCCTCGACGAGGAGGTGTACGAGGAGGGCATCGCCGAGTTCGAGCGGCTCGGCGCCCACGTCGTCACCGCCGCCGAGAAGACCAAACTGGAGGAGTACGTCTTCGGCACCACCGCCTACGCCACCAACTGCGGCGGCGCCAAGCTCAACGCGGCCGTCGTCGGCAGGTCCCCGCACTGGATCGCCGAACAGGCCGGCTTCGAGGTCCCCGAAGGCACCTCGATCCTCGTCGCCGAATGCGCCGAGGTCGGCGAGGCCGAGCCGCTCACCCGCGAGAAGCTCTCCCCGGTCCTGGCCGCCCTCAAGGCCGACTCCACCGAGCACGGCCTCGAACTCTCCGCCCGCATGGTCGAGTTCCACGGCCTCGGCCACAGCGCCGCGATCCACACCGAGGACGAGGCGCTCGCCGAGGAGTTCGGCAAGCGCGTCAAGGCGATCCGCGTCATCGTCAACGCCCCCTCCACCTTCGGCGGCATCGGCGACGTCTACAACTCCTTCCTCCCCTCGCTCACGCTCGGCTGCGGCTCGTACGGGCACAACTCCGTCTCGAACAACGTCACCGCGGTCAACCTGATCAACGTCAAGCGGATCGGACGGCGCAACACCAACATGCAGTGGTACAAGGTCCCGCCGAAGATCTACTTCGAGCGCAACGCCATCCGCTACCTCGGCGAGATGGAGGGCCTGAAGAGGGTCACCATCGTCACCGACCGGACCATGGGCGAGATCGGCTTCGTCCGGAAGATCACCGACATCCTCAACGGCCGCGAGGAGCCGGTCACCCTCCAGGTCATCGACTCCGTCGAGCCCAACCCGGAGCTCGCCACCGTCCAGGCCGGCGCCGCCGCCATGCGGGACTTCCGCCCGGACACCATCATCGCCCTCGGCGGCGGCTCCCCGATGGACGCGGCGAAGATCATGTGGCTGATGTACGAGCGGCCCGAGGTCGAGTTCGCGGACACCAAGGAGAAGTTCTTCGACATCCGCAAGCGCGCCTACCGCTTCCCGAAGCTCGGCCAGAAGGCCCGGCTCGTCGCGATCCCGACCACCTCGGGGACGGGCAGCGAGGTCACCCCCTTCGCGGTCATCTCCGACCCCGAGGCCGCGCAGAAGTACCCGCTCGCCGACTACGCGCTCACCCCGGACATCGCCATCGTCGACCCGGTCCTTCCGCTGCACCTCCCGGCCACCGTCACCGCCGACTCCGGCTTCGACGCCCTGACCCACGCCACCGAGGCGTACGTCTCCGCCTACGCCAACGACTTCACCGACGGCCAGTGCCTCCAGGCCGTCAAGCTGATCTTCGAGAACCTGGAGACCTGTGTGACGGAGGGCGCCAGGGCGCCCGAGGCCCGCGAGAAGATGCACAACGCGTCCACCATCGCCGGCATGGCCTTCGCCAACGCCTTCCTCGGCCTGGTCCACGCCATGGCCCACACCCTCGGCAACACCTTCCACGTCGCCCACGGCCGCACCAACGCGCTGCTGCTCCCGCACGTGATCCGCCACAACGGCACCGTCACCCACAAGGCCGTGCCGTGGCCGAAGGCCGAGGTCTACCGGGCCCCGGAGCGGTTCCAGGAGATCGCGCGGATGCTCGGCCTGCCGGCCGCGACACCGGAGGAGGGCGTGGAGTCGTACGCCCGCGCGGTGGAGGAGCTGCGCGACCGGTGCGGCATCCCGGCCTCCTTCCAGGAGGAGGGCGTCGACGAGGCGGCCTTCCTGGCGGCCCTGCCGCAGCAGGCGATGAACGCGTACGCCGACCAGTGCGCGCCGGCCAACCCGCGGATGCCGATGATCGACGACATGAAGGAACTGATGACCCGGGCGTACTACGGGAAGTAGACCCCGGTACTCGGTACCCGGTACCCGGTACGGCGAAGGGCCCCCGGCGGAGCGATCCGCCGGGGGCCCTTCGCGTGCGGTGGTCAGGGACGGGCCTCGCCCAGCTCCTCCGCGATCGGCTCGGACTCGGGCTTCCGCTTCAGCGAGGACATCACCAGGGTGACGACGGAGCCGACGACCGCCCAGGCCGAGAGGACCAGCATCGAGGAGGTCATGTCGTTGCCCTTGAAGTACGCGATCGAGCGCGCCGCCCAGGTGCCGGCGCCCGGCGGCAGGGCGGGACCGATCGCCTTCCAGAACGGGGGCAGCATCGGCAGCGGGAAGGCGCCGCCGGCGCTCGGGTTGCCCGCGACCACGATGAGGAGGATCGCCAGGCCGATGCCGACGATCCCGAAGACCGACTGCAGGGCGAGGGTGGCGGCGCCGACGGCGAAGACGACCAGGGTGCCCAGGCCCCACAGGGCCGCGATGCTGCCGGGCAGGGCGCCCAGGATCGGCCCGACGATGATCGCGCCGCCGAGGCCGCCGAGGATCGCGTAGAGCGCCAGGACGCCGAGGCGGATGATCGCGCGCTCGCGGTTCGCGGGCCGGGAGCCCGCGCTGATCGCCAGGATCGCGGCGCAGATGTAGCCGCCGACGCACCAGCCGACGACGAGGTAGAAGGCGGAGAGTCCGTCGAAGTCCTCCGGCGACGCGGGGGCCACGTCGACCGTCCTCAGGGTGCGCTGCTGGGTCGCCTCCACCTTGGTGAAGATCGTCTCCAGGGCGGAGGAGAGCACGGTGCCGCCGCCGGAGGCGACGAGCAGGGTGTCGGTGCGGCCGGTGGGGTCGACGAGGAGGGCCCCGTCGATGTCCCGGTTCAGGATCTGCTGCCGCGCCTCGGCCTCGTCGGTGACGGCCCGGGGGTCGAGCGGCTCGCCGGGGAGCTTCTCCAGCTGCCCCACGAGCTGCGCGGAGACCTGTGGGGGTGCGACGACGCCGAAGGGGACGTCCGTCGGCTTCGGGTGGTGCAGGGCCCCGACGTACGAGGTGATGAACAGGAGCTGGAGGGCGAAGACGCCGACGACGAGCAGGGCGGCTCGGGGGGTGACGGCGCTTTTCAGTTCATCGACGAGACTCATGCCCCCCAGGCTCCGGGGAGGGCGGTGTTTCCGCAGGTGGGAGGGGGCCGAATGGCTGACTCGGGGAGCGGTGGGGTGTCGTCCGTACGGGTTATCGTACGCACGTTCGAAATGGGCTAGGGTGGGAACGAGGGGGTGGGAACGTACGTACGAATTCGATGCGGGAGTGCGGGAGGTGCGCCATGCCGGGATTCACGCACCTGCACACCGCGTCGGGCTACTCCCTGCGCTACGGGGCCTCGCACCCCGAACGGCTGGCCCGCCGCGCCGCCGAGCGGGGCATGGACGCACTCGCCCTGACCGACCGCGACACCCTCTCCGGCGCGGTCCGCTTCGCGAAGGCGTGCGCGAAGGAGGGCATCCGCCCCCTGTTCGGCGTGGACCTGGCCTGCGAGGTCCCCGCCACCCCCGAACCCGGCTCCGCCGGCCGGGGCTCCGCCGGTCGGGCTTCCGCCGGTCCGGGCTCCGCGGCCTGGGGCTCCGCCGGTCGGGGCTCTGCCGGTCCGGGTTCCGCGGCCTGGGGCTCTGCCGGTCGGGCTTCCGCCGGTCGGGGCTCCGTCGACCCGGGCTCCGCCCGCCGGGTGCCCGTGCGCGGCGGCGCCTTCGTCGACGAGTCCGCGCCCCGCGCCCTCTTCCTCGCCCGCTCCCGCGCCGGGTGGGCCTCCCTCTGCGCCATGATCACCGCCGCCCACGCCGGGACGGGTGGGGGAGGTGCGGCCGGGGGAGGTGCGGCTGGGGGAGGTGCGGGCGAGCAGCCCCTGCTGCCCTGGGCCGCCGGCCACGACGAGGGCCTGGCCGTGCTGCTCGGCCCCGCGTCCGACGTCGGCCGCGCCCTCGCCGCGGGCCGCCCCGACCGGGCCGCCCGGCTGCTCGCCCCCTGGCGCGAGCGGTACGGCGACGCGCTGCGCCTGGAGGCCGTCCACCACGGCCGTACCGGCACAGGACCCGGCTCCCTGCGGCTCGCCGCCCGTACCGTCGGCTTCGCCGCCGAGCAGGGCGTCCGGCCCGTCCTCACCAACGCCGTCCGCTACGCCGACCCCGGCCAGGGGCCCGTCGCCGACGTCCTCGACTCCGCCCGCCGCCTCGTCCCGATCGACCCCCGCAAGGAGCTCGACAGCGGAGAGGCCTGGCTCAAGGGCGCCGAAGGGCTCGACGGCATGCTGGCCGCCGCCGAGCTGATCGTCGAGGCCGCGGGCTTCCGCCGGGACGCCGCCCACCGGCTGCTCGACCAGACCGCGGCGGTCGCCGCCGCCTGCCTGGTCGACCCCGAGGACGACCTCGGCATCGGCTCCGCGCACTTCCCGGAGCCGTACCTCGTCGGCGCCGAGCACCGCACCGCCCAGCGCGTCCTCACCTCCCGGGCCGCCGCCGGCATGGTCCTCAAGGGGTACGGGAACCGGCGCGCCTACTGGGACCGGATGCACCGCGAGCTGGACGTCATCGCCCACCACGGCTTCGCCACCTACTTCCTGACGGTCGCCCAGGTCGTCGACGACGTCCGGGGCATGGGGATCCGGGTCGCCGCCCGGGGCTCCGGCGCCGGCTCCCTCGTCAACCACCTCCTCGGCATCGCCCACGCCGACCCGGTCGAGCACGGCCTGCTGATGGAGCGCTTCCTGTCCAAGCGCCGCACCGCCCTGCCCGACATCGACGTCGACGTGGAGTCCGCCCGCCGCCTGGAGGTGTACCGGGCGATCATCGGCCGCTTCGGCGCCGAACGGGTCGCCACCGTCTCCATGCCCGAGACCTACCGGGTCCGCCATGCCGTACGGGACGTGGGCGCGGCCCTCTCCCTGGACCCGGCCGAGACCGACCGGATCGCCAAGGCCTTCCCGCACATCCGCGCCCGGGACGCGCTCGCCGCCCTCGACGAACTGCCCGAACTGCGCGAACTCGCGGGGGAGCGGGAGAAGTACGGCCGGCTCTGGGAGCTGGTCGAGGCGCTCGACGCCCTCCCGCGCGGCATCGCCATGCACCCCTGCGGGGTCCTGCTCTCGGACGCCTCGCTGCTCACCCGTACCCCCGTGGTCCCCACCAGCGGCGAGGGCTTCCCCATGTCGCAGTTCGACAAGGAGGACGTGGAGGACCTCGGGCTGCTCAAGCTCGACGTCCTCGGCGTGCGCATGCAGTCCGCGATGGCCCACGCCGTCGCCGAGGTCGCCCGCGCCACCGGCACCCGGCCGGACATCGACGCGATCCCGGAGGGCGACCCCGAGACGTACCGGCTCATCCGCTCCACCGAGACCCTCGGCTGCTTCCAGATCGAGTCCCCGGGCCAGCGCGACCTCGTCGGCCGGCTCCAGCCCGCGACCTTCCACGACCTCGTCGTCGACATCTCGCTCTTCCGGCCGGGACCGGTCGCCGCCGACATGGTCCGCCCCTTCATCGAGGCCCGGCACGGCCGCGCCCCCGTCCGCTACCCGCACCCCGACCTGGAGGGCCCGCTGAAGGAGACGTACGGCGTGGTCGTCTTCCACGAGCAGATCATCGAGATCGTCCGGATCGTGACCGGCTGCGGTCGCGACGAGGCCGACCAGGTGCGGCGCGGGCTCTCGGACCCCGAGTCGCAGGGCCGGATCAAGGTCTGGTTCGGGCGCCAGGCCGCGGCGCGCGGATACGACGCCGAGGTCGTCGCCCGCACCTGGGAGATCGTGGAGGCCTTCGGCTCGTACGGCTTCTGCAAGGCGCACGCGGTGGCCTTCGCCGTGCCGACGTACCAGTCGGCCTGGCTCAAGGCGCACCACCCGGCGGCCTTCTACGCGGGGCTGCTCACCCACGACCCCGGCATGTACCCCAAGCGGCTGCTGCTCGCGGACGCGCGGCGGCGCGGGGTGCCGGTGCTGCCGCTGGACGTGAACCGCTCGGCGGTCGCCCACCGTATCGAACTGGTGTCCGATCGCCCGGTGCTGTGGGGCCTCCGGCTCGGCCTCGCCGACGTCCACGGCATCGCCGGGACCGAGAGCGCCCGCATCGAGGCCGGACAGCCCTACGCCTCCCTGCTCGACTTCTGGGAGCGGGCCCGCCCGCGCACCCCCGTCGCCGAACGCCTCGCCCAGGTCGGCGCGTTGGACGCCTTCGGCGCCAACCGCCGCGACCTCCTGCTCCACCTCACCGAACTCCGGCGCATCCACCGGGGAGCCGCCTCCCACGGCGGCCAACTCCCGCTCGCCCAGGGTGGGAAGACCGCCCCCGTCGGCCTGCCCGACCTCGACGACACGGAACGCCTCAGCGCCGAGCTCGGCATCCTCGGCATGGACGCCTCCCGCCACCTCATGGACGACCACCACGCCTTCCTCCGCGAACTCGGCGTCGTCTCCGCCCAGCGGCTGCGCGACACCCCCCACGGCCGGACCGTCCTGGTCGCGGGCGCCAAGGCCGCCACCCAGACCCCGCCGATCCGCTCCGGGAAACGGGTCATCTTCAGCACGCTCGACGACGGCACGGGCCTGGTCGACCTCGCCTTCTTCGACGACGCCCACGAGCGCTGCGCCCACACCGTCTTCCACTCCTGGCTGCTCCTCGTCCGGGGCGTGGTGCAGCGGCGCGGCCCGCGCAGCCTCAGCGTGGTCGGCTCGGCCGCCTGGAACCTCGCCGAACTGGTCGAACTGCGGGCCTCCGGCGGCCTGGAAGCGGTGGGGGCGCGGCTCGCGGAGCCCGCGCCGACCGGCGGGGACGGCGATTCCGGCCGCCGCATCGCGATGTCCACCGGCTACGAGATGAACCCCTGGGCGGACCTCAAGCCGGCCGGCGAAGGCGCGACGACGCCGCCGAGGAAGCTCTGGCACAGCAGCCCGGGGAGCGCGGGATGATCCTCTGCGTACGCTTCCGCCTCGCACCGGAGCGGGAAGCCCTGCTTCCCCGACTGGTGGAACTCCTGGGCGAGTTCACCCCGACCGTCGAGGCCGCCCCGCCCTCCGAGGCGCTCGCCGACGTGCGCGGCGCGCTGCGCTACTTCGACTGGAGCCCCGTCGAACTCGCCTCGGTGATCCGGGTCCGGGCGCTCGCCCTGTACGGCGTCGACTGTGTCATCGGCGCCGGGCCCAACCCCATGCTGGCCCGGATGGCGGCCCGTGAGGCCCGGCCCGGCGTCACCCTCGTCGTCGAGGACCCGGCCGCCTTCCTGCGCGACCGGCCGGTCGTCGCGCTCGACGGCGTCGGTCGCGCCACCGCCCGTACCCTCTGCGGCTACGGACTCGACTCCGTCGGCCGCGTCGCGGACGCGCCGCTCGCCGTGCTCCAGCGGCTCGTCGGCGCGAGGGCCGGCCGTGAGGTGTGGGAGCGGGCGCGGGGCGTCGACCGCACCCCCGTCGTCCCGAACGCGGTCTCCCGGTCGGCGGCGGCCGAACGCTCCTTCCCGTACGACGAGGTCGACCGGACCGAGCACCGCAGGGCCCTCCTCTCGCTCGCCGTCGAACTCGGCGCCCGGCTGCGGACGGAGGGGCAGGTGTGCCGCTCGCTCGCGCTCACCGTGCGGTACGCGGACCGGACCACGACGACCCGGAGCCGTACGCTGCCCGAACCGACCGCCCACTCGGCGGCCCTCGGCGCCCTCGCGTACGCGCTCCACGACGCCCTCGGCCTCCAGCGGGCCCGGGTACGGGGGATCACGCTGCGCGCCGAGGGCCTGACGGGTGCCGAAGGGGCCGCGCACCAGCTGTCCCTGGACCCGGCGGACGAGAAGGCGCGGCGGATCGAGGCGGTGGCGGACCGGGCGCGGGCGAAGTTCGGTCCGAGGGCGGTGCTGCCGGGGTCGCTGGCGGCCTGAAAGGGCCCCCGATTACTCCGTTGTGACGAGGCGGCACTTTTTACCGACGCGTAACTTCCCAGCCGAGGCTACCCGTGCGTAGCTTGGCTGAAGCGCATCCCCACCGCGCATCCCCACTTGTGGTCCGGGCCGCAGGGCACAGCACCCCCACCATCCCCTTGAGCCGCAAGGAGATCGCCCGATGCTGCCCCCGAAGTCCCGGAAGCCCGGGAAGTCCTGGAAGCGTGCCGTCAGAGCGCTGTCCGTCCTGCTGCTGACCGCCGCCGCCACGCTCGCCCCCACCGTCACCGCCTCGGCCCAGACGGAGACCGCCACCGCCGGTCGTGGCTGGAACGACTTCTCCTGCAAGCCCTCCGCCGCGCACCCCCGCCCGGTCGTCCTCGTCCACGGCACCTTCGGGAACGCCGTCGACAACTGGCTCGTTCTCGCGCCGTACCTCGTCAACCGCGGCTACTGCGTCTTCTCGCTCGACTACGGCCAGTTGCCGAACGTGCCCCTGTTCCACGGCCTCGGCCCCATCGCGAAGTCCGCCGAGCAGCTCGACGCGTACGTCGACCGGGTCCTCGCCGCGACCGGCGCCCCCGAGGCGGACCTCGTCGGGCACTCGCAGGGTGGCATGATGCCCCGCTGGTACCTCAAGTTCCTCGGCGGGGCCGAGAAGGTGAACACGCTCGTCGGGATCGCCCCCGACAACCACGGCACCACCCTCCTCGGCCTCACCAAGCTCCTGCCGTACTTCCCCGGGGCCGAGGACCTGATCAGCTCCACGACGCCGGGCCTGGCCGACCAGATCGCCGGCTCGCCGTTCATCACCAAGCTCAACGAGGGCGGCGACACGGTCCCCGGTGTCCGCTACCACGTCATCGCGTCCCAGTACGACGAGGTGGTCACCCCGTACCGCTCGCAGTTCCTGTCAGGCCCGAACGTCACCAACGTCCTCATCCAGGACAAGTGCGCGCTCGACCTCTCCGAGCACGTGGCGATCGGCACGGTGGACCGGGTCACCTTCCACGAGGTGGCCAACGCCCTCGACCCGGCCCACGCGACCCCGACCACCTGCCTGTCGGTGATCGGCTAGAGCCGGTACCGCCATTGGGCCGACAAATGACGCTCGTCAGGCGTGGTTGACGCGCGTCGACGCGCCGGTCAGTCTCGGGGGTGGCCCGGCCACGGGTCGCCCCCGGTCTTGTGAGGCAATGGAGGCTCGATGCCCCGAGGTACCGCACATTCCAAGCCCGTCCGCCTTCTTCTCTCGATTGTCATGCTCATGGCTTCCGTGGTGGGCGGGGTGGTGGTCACCGCCGGCACCGCTCACGCCGACGGCTGCTACACCTGGTCGCGCACCCTCTCCGAGGGAGCCTCCGGCTCCGATGTGACGGAACTGCAGATCCGGGTGGCCGGCTATCCCGGCTACGGCGGCGTCCTCGCGATCGACGGCGCCTTCGGCCCCGGTACCGCCGCGGCCGTCAAGCGCTTCCAGGCCGCCTACGGACTGGCCGCCGACGGGGTCGCGGGCCCGGCGACCTTCAGCAAGATCTACAGCCTTCAGGACGACGACTGCACACCGGTCCACTTCACCTACGCCGAGCTGAACACCTGCAACAGCACCTGGGCGGGCGGCGCGGTGAGCGCCGCCACCGCCAAGTCCAACGCGCTGCGCACCATGTGGAAGCTGGAGGCCCTCCGGCACGCGCTCGGCGACCAGTCCATCCGGGTCACCAGCGGCTTCCGCAGCCAGGCCTGCAACGACGCGGTCGGCGGGGCCGCGTCGAGCCGTCACCTGTACGGCGACGCGGCCGACCTCGGCTCCGGCCCCCACTCGCTGTGCCTCCTCGCCCAGCAGGCCCGCAACCACGGCTTCAACGGCATCCTCGGCCCCGGATACCCCGGCCACAGCGACCACACCCACGTCGACCACCGCCCCAGCCGCTTCTGGTCCGCCTCCGGCTGCGGCATCTGACCCGGCCGGCGCCTACTGCTGGGTACGCCGCCGCCGGGCCGTCCCGAAGAGCACGGCCGCGCCGAGCGCGAGCACGGCGGCGCCACCGACCGCGAGGTACGGGGTGCCGGCGTCGCCCCCGGTCTCGGCGAGGAGCTCATCCGAGCCGGCACCGGAACCGGCGGCGGGAGCGGGCGCGTTGGGCACCTGAGTGGCCTCCGCGCCCGCGGTCTCGGCGGCGTCCGGGCTCTCGCCCCCGGCGTCGCCCCCGGTCCCGGCGGTGGTCGGCGCCGGAGCGGCCGCCGTCTCCTCCGCCCCGGTCGACGGGTCGGCGTCCCCGTGCCCGCCGTGCTCGACGGAGGACTCGTCCTTCCCGTCCTCGATCTGCTCCTCGCTCGGCGCGGAGGCGGTCGGCGCCGGAGCGGCACCGCCGGTCTCCTCCCCGAACACCACGTCGGAGCAGGTGTAGAACGCCTCGGGGGAGTCGGAGCGCTGCCAGATCGAGTAGATCAGGTGCCGCCCGGACTTCTTCGGCACGGTGCCCTGGAAGACGTAGTCGCCGCTCTCCATCCGCGGATCGGTCACCGTCGCGAACGGCTTCGCCTCCAGGTCCGACCACGTCAGCGGCTTCGTCGGGTCGTACCCGTCCTTCGTCACGTACAGCTCGAACGAACCCCGGTGCGGAGCGGTCCCCTTGTAACGGAAGGTGTGCGCCCCGGAGTCCAGCCGGCTCGCGGGCCAGTCGGCCCGCGCCAGGTCGAGCCCCCGGTACTTGTCGTTGCCCGCGCTGCACAGCTTGCCGTCCGGGATCAGGTCCCGGTGCTTCCCGGCGGCGTTGGCGATGTTCACCGCGTTCCAGTCGTAGAACGCCTGGGCGCCACTCGCCGCCACCGCGGCCTTGCACGCCGCCGACCGCGGCGCCTCGGGCCCCTCCGCGTAACAGGCCGAGACCCGGCTCACCGGATCCGTCATCGACCCGTGCGCGAACGCGGGCGCCGACGCGAGCCCGGAAAGACCCAACAGGGCGGTGACGGTGACGGCCGCGGCCGTACGGCGAGAAGTCATGGGGGGACAGCTCCTTCACGAGGGTGGGGCGTGGGGGGTTGGCAAGGAAGCTAGCCGCCCGGAAGCGTGAAAAAGCCGGTGAAGAAGGGGAGATGGCGATCCTTAGGACCGCTTTAAGGCAGGCGTAAGAGGCGGCTGAGGAACCGCCTCCCCCCGCTGTGCGCCGGGGCTCAGAGGGCTCCTGCCACGTCGCAGCTCGTCCAGTCGCCGGACTGGCTCGGGGGCACGTAGCACTGCGCGGCCCGGGTCACGTACGTGTGGCTGGACGGTACCGGGGCTGGTCCCGCGACCGGCAGTCGAAACCCTAGGGATGGTGTCCGCCGCCCGGCCGTCCCAGCCCTCCCAGGGACGTCCCGTCCGTACCCCTAGCCCAGGCGCCGGTACCGCCGCTCCGGGCGGCCCGTCCCCCCGTACCGCAGCGTGATCTCCGCGCGGCCCGTCTGGGCGAAGTACTCCAGGTAGCGGCGGGCGCTCACGCGGGAGAGGGAGCCGGCTTCCGCGCATTCCGTGGCCGAGAGGCCTTCCGGGTGGGCGCGGAGGATCGAGTCGACCAGGTCGGCCGTGTGGGCGGCGAGGCCCTTCGGGAGTTCGCGGGAGCCGCGCGGGCGGGTGCCGAAGATCTGGTCCACGTCCTCCTGGCGGGCCTCGCCGAGGTCGTCGAGGCGGCTGCGCAGCGAGGCCACGTGGCGCAGCTGCTCGTGCAGCGCCGCCTGGCTGAACGGCTTGATCAGGTAGTGCAGCGCCCCGGCCCGTAGGGCTTCGCGGATCGTGCTCACGTCCCGCGCCGCCGTGATGAACAGCGCGTCCATGCCCATGCCCGCGGCGCGCAGCTCCCGCAGCACCTGGATGCCGTCCATGTCCGGCAGGAAGACGTCGAGCAGCACCAGGTCGGGCCGGAGCCGCTCGGCCGCGCGCAGCGCCTCGGCGCCGCTGTGCGCGACCCCGGACACGGTGAAGCCCTCCACCGCCGACACATAGCGGCAGTGCAGCTTGGCGACCATGAAGTCGTCGTCCACCACCAGCACATTCGTCACGCCGACACGCTAGGTCGCGACCACAACGACCACAACGTCCATTGATTGCGGAAGAGAGACAGCTTCTTCACGTACCGGCAACATGTGGGCCACCTCACACCCCCATTTCTCTCCTTCCTGAGAGGCGGCACACGTGCGTCTGCGCACTCCCCTCGCTCTCCTCGGGTCGGCGTTGCTGGTCCTTGTCGGTCCGCCGCTGCTCACCAGCGGCAGCGACACCGACACCGGCACGCAGATACCCGGACTGCGCTTCATGGTCCCCAACACCCCCGGCGGCGGATACGACATCACCGCCCGTACCGCCGCCAAGAACGCCGAGGAGGCGGGCCTCACCGGCGACATCGAGGTGTTCAACCTGCCCGGCGCGGGCGGCACCGTCGGCCTCACCCGGCTCGTCGGCGAACGCGGCAACGGCCGCCTCGCCATGTCCATGGGCCTCGGCGTCGTCGGCGCCGTCCACACCAACAAGACCCCCAGGACCCTCGCCGACACCACCCCGATCGCCCGGCTCACCGAGGAGCAGGACATCGTCGTGGTCGGCAAGGACTCCCCGTACAAGACGATCCAGGAGCTGCTGGCCGTCTGGAAGAAGGACCCCGGCAAGCTGCCCGTCGGCGGCGGCTCCTCGCCCGGCGGGCCCGACCACCTCGCCCCGATGCTGATGGCCCAGGCCGCCGGCATCGCCCCCAAGGACGTCAACTACGTCCCCTTCGACGGCGGCGGCGAACTCCTCGCCTCCATCCTCGGCAACAAGGTCGGCTTCGGTGTCTCCGGCGTCGGCGAGTACCTCGACCAGATCAAGGCGGGCGAGCTCCGCCTCCTCGCGGTCACCGGTCCGAAGCGCGTCCCCGGCCTCGACGCCCCCACCCTCCGCGAGGCCGGTCTCGACACCGAGTTCACCAACTGGCGCGGCATCGTCGCCCCGCCCGGCCTGTCCGACGCCGAACGCGAGAAGCTCGTCGGCCTCGCCACCGAGCTGCACGCCTCGCCGCAGTGGCGGGAGTCCCTGAAGACCCACGGCTGGAACGACGCCTTCCTGCCCGGCGAGGAGTTCGGCGAGTTCCTCACGGCACAGGACCGACGTGTCGCCTCCGTCCTCAAGGAGCTCGGACTGTGACCACCACGAACACCACCGAGAAGACCGAGGAGACCGGGAAGACCGGGAAGGCCGGGAAGAACTGGCTGCGCGAGCGGTCCGAGCTCGGCGTCGGCGTCCTCCTCTTCCTCCTCGGCGTCCTCGTCCTCACCGACGCCCTCACCCTCGACACCGACGTCACCGGCCGCGGCCCCGTAGGCCCCGCCACCGTCCCCCTCGTCGTCGGCTGCGGCCTCCTCGTCGTCGCCGTCCTCCTCACCGTCGACGTCCTGCGCGGCGGCCGCGGCGAGGCCGAGGGCGGCGAGGACGTCGACCTGACCGAGCCCGCCGACTGGCGCACCGTCCTGCTCCTCGCCGGCGTCTTCCTCGCCTTCGCCGTCCTCATCGGCCCCCTCGGCTTCCCCGTCGCCGGCGCCCTCCTCTTCTGGGGAGCGGCCTACGCCCTCGGCAGCCGCCACCTCCACCGCGACCCGCTGATCGCGGCCGCCCTCTCCCTCCTCACCTACGGCGTCTTCGACAAGCTGCTCGGCGTCCCGCTGCCCGGCGGCCCGCTGATGGGAGTGATCTGATCCATGGATTCCCTGTACTCCCTCATCGACGGCTTCGGGACCGCCCTCACCCCGATCAACCTGCTGTGGGCCGCCGTCGGCGTGCTCCTCGGCACCGCCATCGGCGTCCTGCCCGGCATCGGCCCCGCCATGGCCGTCGCCCTGCTGCTCCCGGTGACGTACGGACTCGAACCGACCGGCGCGTTCATCATGTTCGCCGGCATCTACTACGGCGCCATGTTCGGCGGCTCCACCACCTCGATCCTGCTCAACACCCCCGGCGAGAGCGCCGCCGTCGTCGCCGCCATCGAGGGCAACCCGATGGCCAAGGCCGGCCGCGGCGCGCAGGCACTCGCCGCCGCCGCGATCGGCCACTTCGCCGGCGGCATGATCGGCACGATCCTGCTCGTCGTCCTCGCCCCGACCGTCGCCGCGCTCGCCGTCGACATCGGCGCCCCGGACTACTTCGCGCTCATGGTCCTCGCCTTCATCGCGGTGACCTCCGTCCTCGGCTCCTCCCGCATCCGCGGCCTCGCCTCCCTCCTCATCGGCCTCACGATCGGTCTGGTCGGCCTCGACCAGATGACCGGCCAGCAGCGCCTCACCTTCGGCTCCCTCCAGCTCGCCGACGGCGTCGACGTCGTCATCGTCGCGGTCGGCCTCTTCGCGATCGGCGAGGCCCTGTGGGTCGCCGCGCACCTGCGCCGCACGACGGGCGAGGCCATCCCCGTCGGCCGGCCGTGGCTCGGCAGGGACGACGTGAAGCGGACCTGGAAGTCCTGGCTGCGCGGGCCCCTCATCGGCTTCCCGTTCGGCGCGATCCCGGCCGGCGGCGCCGAGATCCCCACCTTCCTGTCGTACGTCACGGAGAAGCGGCTCTCGAAGAACAAGGACCAGTTCGGCAAGGGCGCCATCGAGGGCGTCGCCGGACCCGAGTCGGCGGCCTCGGCCTCCGCGGCCGGCACCCTCGTCTCGATGCTCACCCTCGGCCTGCCCACGACCGCCGTGGCCGCCGTGATGCTCGCCGCCTTCCAGCAGTACGGCATCCAGCCCGGCCCGCTGCTCTTCGAGCGGGAACCCGACCTGGTGTGGGGCCTGATCGCCTCGCTCTTCGTCGGCATGGTGCTGCTGCTCGCCCTCAACCTGCCGCTCGCGCCCGTCTGGGCCAAGCTCCTTCGCATCCCGCGCCCGTACCTCTACGCCGGCATCCTCTTCTTCGCCGCCGTCGGCGCGTACGCGGTGGGCGGCGAGGCGCTCGACCTGGTCATCCTGCTCGTCATCGGGCTCATCGGCCTCGGGATGCGGCGGTACGGCCTTCCGGTGCTGCCCGCCGTCATCGGCGTCATCCTCGGCCCGGCCGCCGAACAGCAGCTCCGCCGCGCCCTCCAGATCAGCGACGGCTCCGTGACGGGCCTGGTGAACACCCCGTTCTCGGTCACCGTGTACGCCGTCGTCGTGATCCTGCTCGCCTGGCCGCTGCTGAGGAAGGTGATCCTCCGCCGTCGTAATGTGACGGTATGACAGATGGCGTGACAGATGACGACGTGATCCGCCCGGCGGGCACCGCCGACGTGCCCGCCGTGAAGGCCGTGATCGACGCGGCCTTCCACCCCTACATCGAACGGATCGGTCTCGTACCGGCCCCGATGGAGGCGGACCACGCGGCGAACGTGGCCGCCGGGCTCGTCTTCGTGACCGGTGCCCCCGTGCGGGGGCTCGTGGTCGTCGTCCCCGAGACCGATCACCTCTACCTCGACGCGATCGCCGTCCACCCCGACGCCCGGGGCACCGGCCTGGGCCGCACCCTCCTGCGGTGGGTGGAGGCGCGGGCGCGACAGCTCGGCCTCCCCGAGGTGCGGCTGCTCACCAACGCGATGATGTGGGAGAACCAGAAGCTGTACGAGCGGTACGGCTACGAGGTCGTCGAGCGGCGCGCGGACGGACCGTACGATCGTATCCACTACCGAAAATTCCTCAACTCGCCCCCGATGGGGTGAGTTTCGGACACCGAGCGGCTTGATCCGGTATCCCTGGCGGGCAGCACCATCCCCCCACGCCCCGAAGGGACCCCGCTCATGCGCGTCCGTACCACCCTCGCCGCACTCGCCGCAGGCCTCCTGCTCGCCGCCGCCGTCGCCCCTCTCGCCCAGGCAGGAGAGGCCGACGGCCTCTCCGTCCACGGACACGGAACCGTCGGCGCCGACAGCACCGTCACCCTCTCCGGCACGTACCGCTGTGTCGACGACAGCGCGGGTCCCGTCTTCGTCAGCTCCACCCTCGTTCAGGGGAACCGTTCCTCCGGCATCGGCGGCACCCAGGCCGTGTGCGACGGGGAGACCCACGAGTGGGTCAACACCTCCGTCGTGAAGGACCCCGCCTACCGGCCGGGCGCCGCCCGGGTCGAGGCCCATCTCATGCAGCTCACGGCCGGCGGGACGGGCCTCCCGACGCCCGGCTTCCTCGCGACGGAGAAGGCGGACGTCGAGCTGCACTGACCGAGGGCGGCGAGCTGCACTGACCGAGGGTGGCGAGCGGTACCGGCCGACGACGTCGAGCCGTACCGGCCGGCCGCGTCGCACTGTCCTCCTGGCCTCTACCGACCCAGCAGGTCGATCAGGCCCTCGCGGCCGAGCACTTCGAGCTCGTCGAGGGCCACGACGGCGCGGGCCGCCGCCTCCGGGTCGGAGGCGGCGAGGCCGCTCGCCTCGAACTCGTCCTCGTCGAGCCGCAGCACCTCGCTGCCGTCCGCCGACACCCACAGGTCCAGGTCCAGGTCCTCGACCACCACCTCCGAGCCGCCGATCGCGGCCGGCCGGGTGATGTCGCAGTACCAGCCCTTGAGGGTGCCGTCGGCGGACCACACCTCCTTGACCGTGTACCAGCGGTCGCCCCAGTAGTGCTCCACGAAGACGTCGCCCGGTTCGAACCGTACGAAGCCGAAGTCCCGTACCCCCTCGGCGGCCCACGGGGCGCGGACCGAGAGACGGCCGCCCTCCTCCGTGAGGACCTCCGCCGGGTAGCGGATCTTCGTCCGCCCCGCCTTCACCAGGGTGATGTCAACCGATCGTCCGGACATGCCGTACCTCCACCGCGCCGATCTCGTAGCCGAACCACTTGTTGATCGCCAGCATCGGTTCGTTGCCGGCGTCGTTGCTGGTGAACGCCTCCACGCAACCCGCCGCGCGGGCACGGTGCAGGGACGCGTTCTTGGCGAGCTTCGCGAGCCCGCGGCCGCGGAAGGCGGGGGCCGTGCCCGTCATCCCCGAGTTGTACCGGCCCAGGCCGTCCGTCTGCGCCGCGCTGAACGCGGCGGGCACCCCGTCCACCACCGCGATCGTCGTCAGCGCCCGGTCGTGGAGGGGATGGTTCCAGGTGGTCTCCCGCCAGTGCGCGTAGTCGTCCAGCGAGGCCCCCACGTCACTCGGCTCGTCGGCGGTCGTCACCGCGTCCAGCTCGAAGATCGGCCGCGGATCGGCCGCGAAGTACTCGGCCGGCAGCAGTTCGACACCGGCCGGCGGCTCCTGGAGCGGCGGCAGTTCGGCCGTCGTCAGGTCGAGGCGGAGGAAGTGCGCGGAACGGCTCGGCGCGTAGCCCCGCCGCTCGGCCCACGCGCGGTCCTCCGGCGTGTCCATGACCCAGCTGTACAGGGTCCGCGCGCCCTGCTCCGCGAGGTGCTCCTCGGCGGCGCGCAGCAGTGCCGTCCCGGCGCCGAGCCGCTGGCGCGCGGGGTCCACGTACACGTTGACGGAGCCGATCCCCGGCTCCGGCGCGTCGTGCGCGATCCGCTGCTGGACGGTCCCGATGATCTCGCCGTCCTCGGTCACCGCGACGAGCGGCCGCTCGTGGCTGTCGGGGTGGGCGCGCGCCCAGTCGAACACGAGCTGCTCGGCGGTCGCGAGCATGAAGGGCACCGAGGCGCGGCGGACGCGGGCGAAACCCTCGGCGTCCTCGGCCCGTACATCACGGACGATCACAGTCATGTGGCCGCACGCTACGTGCGGAGGGTGTGCCGCCGCCTCCCATTTTCCGGTGGGGTGGGGGCAGAATCGGAGGGGTGACACTCACCATCGCCGTGGACCACGAATCCACCACCGCTCCGTACGAACAGCTGCGTGCCCAGATCTCGGAGCGGGCCCGCTCGGGCAGACTGCCGGTCGGGTACAAGCTGCCGACGGTACGCGGGCTCGCGGAGCAGCTGGGCCTCGCCGCGAACACGGTCGCCAAGGCGTACAAGGCACTGGAGTCGGACGGGGTGATCGAGACCCGCGGCCGCCACGGGACCTTCGTCGCGGCGGCCGGCGACGCGGCGACCCGCCGGGCCGCCACCGCCGCCGCCCAGTACGCCGAGGAGGCCCATCGCCTCGGCCTCAGCCGCGCGGCCGCGGAAGCGGCGGTGAGCGAGGCCCTGCGCGCGGCGTACGACGCCTGACAGACCGTCTCCACCGCTCTACAGGTAGAGCCCCGCCCCCGCCGTGCGGGGCTCCGGGAGTTCCGTCGAGGGCGTGCCGCGGCGCAGCGCGAACAGCTCCGCCAGCGTCGCGCCCTCGCGCGGCACGCCCTCCTCGCGCCCGAGCCACGACACCGACTCCGCCCTGGTCAGCGGCCCGACCTCGACGCGGGCCAGACAGCGGCCGGGGCGGACGACGGCCGGGTGGAGCCGCTCCAGGTCCTCGTTGGTGGTGACCCCGACCAGGACGTTGCGCCCCTGCCCGAGCAGCCCGTCCGTCAGGTTGAGCAGCCGTGACAGGGCCTGCCCCGCCGTGTGCTTCGCCTCGCCCCGGATCAGCTCGTCGCAGTCCTCCAGGAGCAGCAGCCGCCAGCGGCCCTTCGCCGTGCCCTCGTCCTCCCCGATGGCGATGTCCATCAGATAGCCGACGTCGTTGAACAGCCGCTCGGGGTCCAGGACGCAGTCCACCTGACACCAGTCGCGCCAGGACCTGGCCAGGGTCCGCAGCGCGGACGTCTTGCCCGTCCCCGGCGGCCCGTGCAGCAGCAGGAGCCGGCCCGCGATCGACTCGGGCGTCACCTTCATCAGCCGGTCCATGGACTCGGCCACCGGCGCCGAGTAGTTGGGCCGGACCTCGTCCCACGTCCCGGCGCTGATCTGCCGGGTGGTGCGGTGCGGACCGCGCCGGGGCGACACGTACCAGAACCCCATCGTCACGTTCTCCGGCTGCGGTTCCGGCTCGTCCTTCGCGCCGTCGGTCGCCTCCTTGAGGACCCGCTCCGCGAGCTCCGGGTCCGAGGCCGTGACGGTGACGTCGGCGCCCCGGTTCCAGCGGGAGATCAGCAGCGTCCACCCCTCGCCCTCGGCGAGTACGGCGCTGCGGTCGTCGTCCTTCGCGGCCCGCAGCACCGTGGCGTCCGCGGGGAGCAGCGTCGCCTCGGGCTTGACCCGGTCCAGGGTGGTGCTGTGCGAGTGGGGCTGCTCCCCGGTCGCGAAGCGGCCGAGGAAGAGCGCGTCGACGACGTCCGACGGCGAGTCGCTGTCGTCGAGGTTGAGCCTGATCGGCAGCGACCGCTGCGGCTCGGACGGTACCGGTGAGGTGTCAGCCATGGCGCCCATGATCCGGCAACCGGGCATTCCGCGCACCGTGTTTTGAACGGGACGTTCCCCCCTGGGCGCGGGTCGGCGGTCGGCGCTCGCAGGTCCGGCGGTACGTCAGATCCCGTGGCCCCGCGCGGCTCCCCGGGCGCGCCGTACGAGCGCGTACCCCTTCGTCGCGACCCGGTCGGCCGCGAAGTTCCACGCGATCGCCCGGCCCTCCACGAGCCGGGTGAACTCCTTGATCCCCGTCGACCGGCGCACGGTGACCCGCTCCAGGGCGTACGGCCCCTGGCCGCGGCAGGCCAGGGCGTTGCCGACGGCGAGCGCCTGCGCGAACCCGGCCTCCCGGACCGTCCGCCGGACCCGCCGGCTGGAGTAGCCGTACGGGTACGCGAAGGAGACCGGGGCGCTTCCGAGCTCCTCGCCGACGATCTCCCGGCAGCGCAGCGTCTCGAAGCGCAGCCGCCGTGCGTCGAGCTGGTCGAGCTGGGGGTGGGTGTGGCTGTGGCCGCCGATCTCCGTGCCCGCGTCGGCCAGTTCGCGCACCTGCTCCCAGTCGAGCATGGTGTCGAGCGCGCCGCCCTCGTCGTGCTTGCCGCGCAGCCAGCCGGTGGAGACGAAGACGGTGCTCGCGAACGCGTGCGCGGCGAGCACCGGGAGGGCGTGCCGGTGCACGCCCTCGTAGCCGTCGTCGAAGGTGATGAGGAGCGGCCGGGCGGGCAGCGGGACACCGTTGCGCCAGGCGGCGCCGAGCGCCGCGGTCGTCAGCGGGGTGAAGCCGCGCTCGGCGACCACCGCCATCTGCGCGGCGAAGGCCTCGGGGGTGACGGAGAGCCCCAGGGTGGCGGGGGCCGGATCCCGGTCGACGGCGTGGTACATGAGGACGGGCACGCCCCGGGCGGGTACGGCTCGGGTGGCGCCGGCCCGGTTGGCGCCGGCTCCGGCGGGTACGGCTCGGGTCTCGGCGCTCACGAGGCGACAGCTCCCTCGGTGGCACTGTCCTCGGCCCGTTCGATCGGTCCCCAGGAGAAGGCCGGCCCGCCCCGCCGGGCCCGCAGCGTGCCCAGCGCGTAGCCGCCGGCGGCGACCGTCACGCCGGTCACGATCGCCCCGGCCCGCCCCGCGCCGCCGGCCCGGCCGCGCAGTGCGTCGCGCACCCCGCGCAGGACGCCCGAGGGCAACACCCTTGTCGTGTAGCGCCGTTCGGACTCCAGGCCCTTCTGCGCGCCGACGCTCTGCGCGACGAGCGCCTTGGACAGCCCCTCGGCGTACACCCGGGTACGGAAGTAGCCGAAGCGCTCGCGGACGGCGGGCACCTTGTGGTGGATGACCGCCCGGTCGTCGATGAGCAGGATCGCCCCGGGCAGCGCCTTGGCGAGCCGGATGCACAGCTCGGTCTCCTCGCAGCCGAGGGGCCGCCGGTCGCCGTCCCGGCCGATGCCGGTGGCGAAGCCGCCCGCCGCGTCGAAGGCCGTACGGCGGAAGGAGGCGTTGCCGCCGAGGACGTTGCGCACCCGGACCCGGCCCGGGGGCAGGCCCCGGTACGTACAGCCGACGACCCAGTCGAACTCCTCGGGGAACCAGGCCGGGCGGCGGCCGGAGGCCCAGGCGGGCAGGGTCCGGCCGCCGACGGCCATGACTTCGGGTCCCTCGTAGGCGGCGGCGAGGTGGTGGAGCCAGTCGGACTCGGCGACGGCGTCGTCGTCGAGGAAGGCCACGAACTCGCCGCGGGCGATGGCGATCCCGGTGTTGCGGCCGGAGGAGAGGCCGCGGGGGCCCGCGTTGGCGAGCACCCGCACCTCCTCGCGGCGCCGCTCGTCCGCGTACTCCTCGGTGAGCCGTGCCAGGAGCCGCTCGTTGTGGTCGACCACGAGCAGGGTCTCCAGCGCCGGCAGCGACTGCTTCCGTACGGAGTCGACGGCGGCGAGGATGTCCTCCCACCGCTCCTCCGTGTACACGCAGATCACCACCGAGAAGCCGTGCGGGGACGTGCCGTCGCTCAAGACGCCTCTCCCCGGGGGACGTTGACCGAGAACGCGGCGGGCCGGCGGCGCGCCGCCTTCCGGACGCCCTTCTCCTTCAGGATGACCTTGAGGACCCGGATCCCGTCGCGCACGGCGTTGAGGTTGCTGACGCCGTGGATGCGCAGGTACTCGTGGCTGGGCACTTCCTGGACCTTGAGGCCCGCCTTGACGACCCGGATGTTGATCAGGGTCTCGATCTCGAATCCGGTGCAGTCGAGCGTGACCTTGTCGAGGCAGTGACGCCAGAAGGCGTTGTAGCCGTAGCAGAGGTCGGTGTAGCGGGCGCCGAACTTGCGGTTGACGAGCGTGCAGAGCGCCCAGTTGCCGAGGCGGCGAATGGTCGTCATGTCGTCCGTGCCGCCGCCGTTGGCGAATCGGGAGCCCTTGGCGAAGTCGGCGCCGCCGACGAGGGCGGAGACGTAGGAGACGATCTCCTGGCCGTCGGCCGAGCCGTCCGCGTCGACCATGACGATGATGTCGCCCGTGCAGGCGGCGAAGCCGCTGATCAGGGCGTCGCCCTTGCCCTTGCCGACCTGCTTGACGACCTTGACGTCCGGCCGGAGTTCGCGGGCGACGTTCACGGTGTCGTCGGTGGAATTTCCGTCGACGAGGACGACTTCGTGGATCCATTCCGGCAACGTCTTGAAGACGTACGGAAGATTTTCTGCCTCATTCATCGCGGGAATGACGACACTCACCGGGGGAGTGATCGCCAAATGCGAAGTGATCGCCCGGTACTGGGCCGCTATTCGACTCGGCTCGGCCATTTCTTGGCCCGTAGTGGACGGGCGCAGGAACGAGCTCATGGGTCTGGATTCCCTCTCGTCCGGTGGGCCGCCCACCCCTTGGGCGGTCCGATGGTGTGTCCGGTTCGAAAGGGGGGTGCTCCCCGCCCGCACAGGAACGATCTCCTTGCGGGAACGGCGAGTTGGCATGACTGGCCGCGCGGTACCCGCGACTCGGCGCACGTGCGCACACCGAGCACGGCACCCCCCTACCGCGCCCCGCACGGGAGCCATCGCGAC
The DNA here is from genome assembly GCF_042268445.1 of Streptomyces sp. NPDC056169. Classification (NCBI taxonomy): domain Bacteria; kingdom Bacillati; phylum Actinomycetota; class Actinomycetes; order Kitasatosporales; family Streptomycetaceae; genus Streptomyces; species Streptomyces sp. NPDC056169. The sequence continues at coordinate 95,826 of NZ_JBHJUO010000016.1, forward strand.
GCTGGAGCCCTCCCCTGAGCCTTGTGCCTGATGGATCTGTGCGGGTGAGATGTACGACGGTATTGATGAATGGGACTGTATGGCAAGTCCCGGATCGGTGGCCCGCTTTTCCGCACTTTGGCGAAGCTTCGCCGCTCAGATGCGCAACTGTCCCGGTCGGATTCGGTCAATCCGTTTGCATGCAGGGAACAGTGATACGGGATCACACTTCTGTGTTTTGTTGTGGGAATGTGTCGCGATCTCGTTCGATCGTCCATCGGGAGCGGAAGTTCCGCTTCCTGTCATGGCCGGATCTCGATGGTCGTCACTGGAGGATCGCCTGAGGGGAGCTGGAGTTCATCCCCAGTTTTGACATGAACACTTCCGGCGCGGCGGATCCGATGCTACTACCTGGTAACGCAGAGATCCTGCTACAGGGAGGTTCCATGAGACTGTCCCGCTTCGCGGCCCTTTCGTCCTCGCTCCTGCTCGGCGCCGTCCTCACCCTCACCGGGGCGAGCGCGGCTCAGGCGGCCGAAACCGCCGCCCTCGACTATGTGGCGCTGGGAGACTCGTACTCCTCCGGCGTCGGCGCCGGCAGCTATGACAGCGCCAGTGGCGACTGCAAGCGCTCCACGAAGGCGTATCCGGTGCTCTGGAAGAACGCCAACGCCCCGTCGTCCTTCGCGTTCACGGCTTGCTCGGGCGCCCGAACGGGTGATGTGACCGCCAATCAGCTCGGCCCCCTGTCCGCCGCCACCGACCTGGTCTCCCTCACGATCGGGGGAAATGACGCCGGTTTCGCCGACGTCATGACGACCTGTGTGCTTCAGTCCGAGGCCACCTGCATCAACCGCGTGAATCAAGCCAAGGCGTACGTGGACTCCACGCTGCCCGGCAAGCTCGACTCCGTCTACACGGCCATCAGGAACAAGGCACCCGCCGCCCGGGTCGTCGTCCTCGGCTACCCGCGCTTCTACAAGCTGGGCGGCGGCTGCATCGCCGGCCTGAGCGAGAACGAGCGCAGCGCCATCAACGGCGCCTCGGACTACCTCAACGCGGCCGTCGCCAAGCGCGCGGCCGACCACGGCTACGCCTTCGCCAGCGTCGTCGCCCCCTTCACCGGCCATGAGATCTGCTCCGGCTCCGAATGGCTGCACAGCGTCAACTGGCTCAACATCGGGGAGTCCTACCACCCGACCGCCGCCGGCCAGTCGGGCGGCTACCTGCCGTCCTTCAACGGGGCGGCGTAGCCGACCCGTCCCCCGGACCCGTGGAGCCGGGCCCGGCCGGAGCGGTGCTCGTGACCCCGCCCGGACCGGGACCGGCGCCCGGTTCCCCGTCCCGCACGAGGTGATACGTCAACGCCCCCGTGATCAGCAGGATCCCGACGAGCCCGGCCGCCAGGACCGGGCCCCGGCGGGGCCGTGAGGATCGCCGGGGCGGTGGTGTCCCGGCGGCACGGGCCGGACTCCCGCCGCGCGGCCCGTCGTCGCGGCTCCCCTTCCTCGGGGCGGAGGAATCCGACCTCAGGGGCCCCGCTGCCCGCGGTGCGCCCCCCGGGGCGATCCGCCGCAGCTCCCGCTCGGCCTGATCCGCCGTCAGGACCGACTCCGGGTCCTCGCCCAGGAATCGGTCGATCACCGGGGCCAGCGGTCCCGGCCGGCCCCCGGTGGCCGCGTCGAGGAGCGCCCCGAGAGACCGCGGCCCCGCCGCCGTGTCCGGCTCGTCCGCCGGCGGGACGGCGGTGGATCGCGTACCGAATCCGGTGACGACGACCCGTCCGTCGTTGGCGAGCAGGACGTGCCCCGGGTTCACGCCCGTGTGGTGGACGCCCGCCTCCCGCGCCGCCCGGAGCGCGGCGACGACCTCGGCGCCCACGCGCGCCGCCTCCGGTGGCGGCAGCGGGCCGCCGGCCTCCAGCGTCTCGGCGAGGGTGAGGCCGCGGACCAGTTCCATCACGACCCACGGCCGGCCGTCCTCGGTGGCCACGCCGTGCACCGTCACCACCGAGGGGTGGGAGATCCGGGCGGCCGCCCGCGCCCCGCGCTCCAGGCGCGCGTACCAGAGGGGGACGTCGTCGGCCGGCAGTCCGGCCGGGGCGCGGAACTCCTTGACGGCCACCTCGCGGACGAGCGTCTCGTCGAGGGCGCGCCAGACGGGGCCCGTCGCCCCTTCCGCGAGGACGTCCAGCAGTCGGTAACGACCCGCGATCACCGTCATGGCTCCACGGTAACCGAGCGGTGTCCCTCCGACTCCGGTCCGTACGGGAACGAACGGCGGGGCGATCTTGGTGTCGGAGATCACACCCGTCTGCGTGTCCGGAGGTCACGGCCTCGGGTGCAGGATGGTTCGTGACGGTTCGACAGGTGTTCGAGGCCTGTCCAACTCACCCTGGAATCAGATGGATTCGCACGGTGACCGTCAACCCTCGTACGGGTGCGGTGAATCCCGTCGGCGGGATACACGGGTGTGACAGTGGAGCGATAGGGTTAGCCTGCCCGGGCCGGGTGCCCTTGTACGGGTGGGGAGTGACATGGAACAGATAGCAATGCGCAGCAGGCCGCGAGTGCCTGCCATCACCTGCGGGAGCAGCGCGACGAGTTCGCGGCTGGACCGCCATCTCGCGGTGCTCGGCGGTCCCGCCGTGCCGCAGCGCGAGGTGGCCGAGGCGACGCTGCTGATGCGGGAACTGACGTCGCGTATGCCCGAGGCGCCGGTGCACAGCCACCGCGGCCGCAGCGCACGCGTCTCGCTCTTCGCCCCGCTCCGCCGCCTGCGTCGCTCGCTCTTCGGCGCGCGCCGCTAGCAGGCCGGGGGGCCGGCCGCGTACCCCGAGGTACCCGCCCGCTTCCGCCCGGCCTCCCGTACGTACGACTCCGCTCGCGACAACGCCGGACGTGTCCCCACCCGTCCGGCGTTTCGTCGTACCCGCGTCCGCCGGCCGTCCCGCCGGCCGTCCCGGTGCGGCGGGTGACCGTCAGACGATCACGCCCGCGCTCCTGAGCTCCTTCACCTCCGCCTCGGGCACCCCGAGCTCCCCGAGCACCTCGTCCGTGTCCTGTCCGAGGGCCGGGATCCGGTCCATCCGCGGCTCCGGGCCGTCCGGGAAGACGATCGGCGGCAGCAGTGAACGCAGCGGCCCGACCGGGGAGTCCACCGGCCTCCAGCGGTCCCGGGCCGTCAGCTGCGGGTGGTCCGCGAGCTCCGCGACCGAGTTGAGCCGGGCGCAGGCGACGCCCGCCGCGTCGAGGCGCGCCAGCGCCTCCGGGGCCGTGAGCGGGGCCAGCGCCTCCGCTACCGCCGCGTCCGTCGCCGCACGCCCGGCGACCCGGGCCGTGTTCGTCGCGAAGGCCGGGTCGTCGGCCAGCTCGGGGCGGCCGAGGACCTGTTCGGCGAGCCGCCGCCACTCGCGGTCGTTCTGCACGGAGAGCAGCACCAGGCCGCCGTCGGCCGTCGGATAGGCGTCGTACGGGGCGATCACCGCGTGCGCGAGCCCCGTTCGCGCCGGGGCCGTGCCCCCGTGCGACCCGTGGTGCAGCGGATGCCCCATCCACTCGGCCAGCGAGTCGAGCAGCGAGACCTCCACGGGGCCGCCGCGCCCGGTCGTGCCGCGCCGTACGAGTGCGGCGAGGACACCCGAGAAGGCGTACATCCCGGCGGCGATGTCGGCCGCCGGGATCCCCGACTTGACCGGCTGCTCCGGGGTGCCGGTCACCGAGACGAGGCCCGCCTCGCACTGGACGAGCATGTCGTACGCCCGCTTGTGCGCGTACGGCCCGGCGGCCCCGTACCCCGAGACGTCCACGGCGATCAGCCGCGGGTGCGCGGCGCACAGCGTGGCGGCGTCGAGACCGAGCCGGGCCGCGGCGCCCTGCGCCAGGTTCTGGACGAAGACGTCGGCGCCGGCCACCAGGCGCCGGACGAGTGCCAGGCCCCGGGGGTCCTTGAGGTCGACCGCCACCGACTCCTTGCCGCGGTTGCACCACACGAAGTGCGAGGCGAGGCCGCGGGCCGCGGTGTCGTACCCCCGGGCGAAGTCCCCGCCGTCGGGGCGCTCGATCTTGACGACGCGGGCGCCGAGGTCCGCGAGCTGCCGGGTGGCGAAGGGGGCGGCGACGGCCTGCTCGACGGCGACGACCGTGACCCCTTCGAGGGGGAGTGGCTGAGTGCTCATGACAGCCCTGCCTACCCTGCCGGGCCGCCCCTGTCATCAGGGGATCCGTCACCCCGGGCGGCCGTGCGCGAGCCCGGTGCGGGCAGCGGCGGGCGTAGCGGGGTCAGCGGCGGGCGTAGCGGCGGACCGCGAGCGGTGCGAAGAGCGCGATCAGGGCGAGCGACCAGAGCAGCGCCCCCGCCACCGGGTGGGCCACCGGCCAGGCCGCGTCCGCCGGTACGGGCGCGTTGCCGAAGAGCAACCGCACGGCCGTCGTGACCGCCGAGATCGGGTTCCACTCCGCGACCGTGCGCAGCCACCCCGGCATGCCGTCCGTCGGGATGTACGCGTTGGAGAGCAGCGGCAGCATGAACGTCGCGCTGCCCAGCTGGCCCGCGGCCTCCTCGCTCTGCGAGGCCAGGCCGAGCAGGATGCCGACCCAGGTCGTCGCGAAGCGGAAGAGGAGCAGCAGGCCGAAGGCGCCCAGGGCCTCCAGGGCCGTGCCCTCGATCCGCCAGCCCATGGCGAGGCCGACGAGGATCAGCGGGACCGTGCCGACCGCGCTCGCCACGAGGTCCGCGAGCGCCTGCCCGAGGGGCACGGCGGACCGGCTCACGGGCAGGGTCCTGAAGCGGTCCATGACGCCCCGGTGCGAGTCCTGCGCCGCCTGGAACATGCCCGTCATCAGGCCGCCGGCGGCCGTCGCCACGAGCATGCCGGGGACCAGGTAGGCCCGGTACTCGGCGCCCGGCATGGCGAGCGCGCTGCCGAAGACGTACCCGAAGAAGAGGAGGAAGACGATCGGCATCGTCTGGGTCATGACGGTGATGGCGGGGGCGTGCCGGATCCGCTGGAGATGGCGGCCGAGGACGGCGGTCCCGTCGTGCACGAGGGCGCTCACGCGATGAGCTCCTTCCGGTCGGTGAGGCGCAGGAACACCTCGTCGAGGGTGGGCGGACGCAGGGACGCGTCGACGATGTGGACCCCGGCGGCGTCGATCTCGCGGACGATCCGGGGGAGGGTGAGCGTGGTGTCCACGGTCACCGCGCCGACCGTGCGCCGCTCGGCGTCCAGGACCGGGGCCGCGCCGGTGAGCCGGTCGAGGACGGCGGCGGCCGCCTCCAGGAGCGCGGGGTCGGCGACGACGACCTCGGCGTGGCTGCCGATGAGCGCCTTGAGTTCGGCCGGTGTGCCGCGCTGGGCGACGCGCCCCTCGTCGATCAGGACGATGTCGTCGGCGAGCTGGTCGGCCTCCTCCAGGTACTGCGTGGTCAGCAGGACGGTCGTGCCCTCGGACGCCAAGTCCCGTACGGCGTCCCAGATCCCGTTCCGGCTGTGCGGGTCGAGGCCGGTCGTCGGTTCGTCGAGGAAGAGGACGTCGGGCCGGACGAGCAGGCTGGCGGCCAGGTCGAGCCGGCGCCGCATGCCGCCCGAGTAGGTGCGCGCGGACCGGTCGGCCGCGGCGGTCAGGCCGAACCGTTCCAGGAGCTCGTCGGCGCGGGAGCGCGGTGCGCGCAGGAGCCGGGCGAAGAGCCGGAGGTTCTCGGCGCCGGTCAGGTCGCCGTCGACGGAGGCGTACTGGCCGGTGACCGCGATCTTGCGGCGGACGCCCGCCGGGTCGCGCACCACGTCGATCCCGGCGACCCGGGCGCTGCCCGCGTCGGGCGCCACGAGGGTCGTCAGGACCCGGACGGCGGTGGTCTTGCCGGCGCCGTTGGGGCCGAGGACGCCGCAGACCGTGCCTTTGGGGACGGCCAGGTCGAGCCCGCGCAGGGCGTGGACCTCCCCGTACCGCTTCTGCAGACCCTCACTAAGTACAGCGTACGTAGTAGTCATGGCGCGACCATACCCCACTGCGTACGGTGTACGTAACTACGATGGGGGGCGAGGTGATGATCCATGGCGGGCCGAGCGGCCGAACCTGAAGTGATCTGGGCGCGGCCCGAGCGCGCGGGCCGAGGCCCGAAGCCGGCGTACAGCAGGAGCGACATCGTGACCGCCGCGGTCCGCATCGCCGACGCCGACGGCATCGACGCGGTCTCGATGCGCCGCATCGCGGCCGACATCGGCTGCGGCACCATGTCGCTCTACAACTACGTCCCGCGCAAGGAGGACCTGTACGAGCTGATGGTCGACGCCGTCAGCGGCGAGTACGCGCTCTCCGACCCGCTCGGCACCTCCGGCGGCGACTGGCGCGCGGACATGCTCGACATGGGCCGGCAGGCGCGCGGGATCCTGCGGCGCCACCCCTGGGTGATCCGGCTGATGACCACCGGCTACGCCTACGGCCCGAACGCCCTGCGGTTCCTGGAGCACTGCCTCGGCTGCCTGGACGGCCTCGACCTGCCCGGCGGCACCAAGATGGAACTGATCGCCAGTGTCAACGGCACCGTGATGACGATCGTCGCCAACGAGATCGCCCTCGCCGAACGCGCCCGCTCCCTGCCCTGGTCCGGCGAACAGGAACAGGCCGTCCGCACCGCCTACCTGGTGCGGCAGATCTCCGGCGGCGGCTACCCCCGGCTGGCCGCCGTGCTCGCCGGGGCCGGGATCGAACCGCTCGACCCCGATGAGCTCTTCGAGCGCACCATGCGCAGGGTGCTCGACTCCTTCGTCCCGGCGCCCGCCTGAGGCGCGGCGACCAGGGCCTGTCCGGCAGATCAGGGTCGGACAGGCCCTAGAGCAGTGCGAACTGGCCCTCCGGGCCCTCCTCCTGATGGTCCAGTACGGACGCGGGGCGGCGGGCCCGGTCCGGCACCGGCAGCACCCCGGCCGCCCGCAGCTCCTCCCGCGACGCCGAGTCCGTCGCCGTGAAGGCGGTGCGCTCCGTGTCCCGCGCGCCGAGCAGCGCCAGGACCGTGACCAGGTCGAGCAGCTCCGAGGTCCACTCCTGGGGCCAGGCGGCCGGCCCGAGGGCCTCCAGGGAGCCCGGCTCGGCCGCCGCGGTCCGGTGCGCGAACCACTGCTCAAGGACGCGCACCCCGCCGACCCGGAACTCCCACGCCTCCTGCGGTACGGGGGAGATCCGGCCCTCGCCGAGACCGAGCACCTCGTCCCCGGCGTCGTACGTCACCCCCTCGGGCCGCGCCGGGACCGCCGCCCGCACATAGGGGCGGCGCCCGCCCGGCAGTCTCGGTTTCGACCCGCTCAGGGCGCCCCGCAGCTGCACGTCGGCGAGGTCCCGGCCGAGCGCCACGCCCGCCGCCCAGACCTCCGGGTCCCCGGGGAGCGGGACGCGGCATCCGGCGGGGGAGGGGGTCGCGGCCGCCAGGGTCCAGGCGAGCCACTCCCGGGCGTCGACCTCGTGCCCGTACCGCTCCGTGAGGAACGGCAGCAGGCCGGGCGCGAGATTGGGCTCCCGGCCGCCCGGGCGCCGGAACAGCGGGCGGATCCGGCCGGGGCGGCCCGCCGGGGAGCGGCCCTCGGGGAGCGCCGCCGTCACCACGAGCGCGGGCCCGGCCGCCCCGGGGACGTACCCCTGCTCGACGGCGAAGACCTGCGGCTCCCCGGCGACCCGCCACAGCTCGGGGCGCGCGGTGTCGATGAGCCGGTGGTCGGGGAGCAGCCACTGCTCGTCGAACGGCCCGTGGGCGACGCGCACCGGCTCCGGGCACGGGCCCGCCTCGCGGGCGAACCGCACGGTCCCGGTGCGCTGCCCGGGCAGGGCCGCCACCGCGCTCGACGGCGTCCGCGCCCGGCTCGGCCGGAAGAGCGCCTCGCGCTCGGCCCCCTCGGCGCCGGTCAGCCGGTCCCAGCGGACCCGCAGCGTCCGCACGTCCGGCGCCACGATCCAGGACCGCCCGAAGCGCAGCGGCGCGACGGACCACGGCATGAGGTCGTCGAGGAGGGGCAGGTCGTCGAGAGCGGGCACAGCATCGTCCGAGCCCTTGGCTTCCGTCACGCCCCGCATGCTAACCAGCGCTGTCAGTGCGCCTCCACCGTGACAGTGAAGGAGAAGCGGTCGCCGCGGTACCGGATGCGGGCCACGTCGACGACCCGGCCGTCCTCGTCGTAGGTCACGCCGGTGTAGTGGAGGATCGGCGAGAGCAGCGGGACCTGGAGCAGGCCCGCCGTCTCCGGGTCGGCGAGGCGGGCCTCGACCGTGTCCGTGATGCGGCTGATCCGCACCCCGACCACGTCCCGCAGCACCTTCGTCATCGGCCAGCGCTCCAGATCGGCCGGGTCGATCGCGGCGGCGAGCTCCGGCCGCACCGCGTTCTCCACCCAGTTCGTCGGCTCGCCGCTCTCCCCGTCACGGCGCAGCCGCCGGTAGGCGACGACCTCCGCCACGTCCGGGAAGTACTCGGCGAGCTCGCCCGGCACCGGCACGGCGCCGTGCCCGAGGACCGTCGTCCGCTCGCCCGACTGCTGGGCCACGATCGTGTCGATCGAGCCGAGCAGCCGGCGCGGGGTGGAGCGGCGGGCGCCCGGCTCGATGAAGGTGCCGCGCCGCCGGTGCCGGCTGATCAGGCCCTCCTCCTCCAGCTCCTTGAGGGCCTGGCGCATGGTCAGCACGCTCACGCCGTAGTGGGTGGCGAGCTGCTCCTCGGTGGGCAGCCGCAGCGAGGCGTCGGGCGTGCGGCCCAGTATCGAGGCGCGCAGCGACTGCGAGACCTGATACCAGAGCGGCAGCTTGCGGTTCAGGACCAGCGAGTCGGGAGCGAAGGCGGTCACGTGTTCTCCGTACGAAGGCTACGGGCTTACGGCCGAGACACTACGGCCGGAAGTGGCGCTCAAGACCCTGCCATACGTCGTCGTACCCCTTCTGCAGATGGTCGGCGTTCGCGGCCTGCGGGGTCGCGGTCACCGGCCAGCGGGTCTCGAACATGAAGGCGAGGCCGTCGTCGATCTTCTGCGGCTTCAGCTCCGCCGCGCTGGCCTTGTCGAAGGTCTCCCGGTCGGGGCCGTGCGCGGACATCATGTTGTGCAGCGAGCCGCCGCCCGGCACGAAGCCTTCCGCCTTGGCGTCGTACGCGCCCTCGATGAGGCCCATGTACTCGCTCATCACGTTGCGGTGGAAGTACGGCGGGCGGAAGGTGTCCTCGCCGACGAGCCAGCGCGGGGCGAAGACGACGAAGTCGACGCCCGCGAGCCCCGGGGTGTCGGACGGCGCGGTGAGGACCGTGAAGATCGACGGGTCGGGGTGGTCGTAGGAGATCGTCCCGATGACGTTGAAGCGGCGCAGGTCGTAGACGTACGGGGTGTGGTTGCCGTGCCAGGCGACGACGTCCAGCGGGGAGTGGCCGTAGGTCGCCGACCAGAGGTGGCCGCAGTACTTGTTGACCACCTCGACCGGTCCCTCGACGTCCTCGTAGGCGGCGACGGGGGCCCGGAAGTCGCGGGCGTTGGCGAGGCCGTTGGCGCCGATCGGGCCGAGGTCGGGGAGCTGGAAGGGCGCCCCGTAGTTCTCGCAGACGTAGCCGCGGGCCGTCTCGTCGAGGAGCTCGACGCGGAAACGGACGCCGCGGGGGATCAGCGCGACCTCGCCGGGGTGGGCGGCGAGCAGGCCCAGCTCCGTACGGAGCAGCAGACCGCCGCGCTCGGGGACGATCAGGAGCTCGCCGTCGGCGTCGCCGAAGACCCGCTCCATGGAGGCGTTCGCGTGGTAGAGGTGCACGGCCATGCCGGTGCGCTGGGTCGCGTCGCCGTTGCCGCCGAGGGTCCACAGGCCGGCGAGCCAGTCGGTGCCGGGGGCCGGCTCGGGCAGCGGGTTCCAGCGCAGCCGGTTGGGGTCGGGCACGGTCTCGGTGAAGGGGGCGCCGCGCAGCGTGCCGTCGTCGATCCGGGTGAACGGCGGGTGCGCGGCCGAGGGGCGGATCCGGTAGAGCCAGGAGCGGCGGTTGTGCGCCCGCGGCTCGGTGAAGGCGCTGCCGGAGAGCTGCTCGGCGTAGAGGCCGAGGGGTGCGCGCTGCGGCGAGTTGCGGCCGTGCGGCAGTGCGCCGGGGACCGCTTCCGAGCTGTGCTCGTTGCCGAAACCGGTGCTGTACTCGAGCGCCTCGGCCGTCTTCCTGGCCTGCTCCGTGGTCATCGCCCGCTCCTGTCCTGAGCCCACAAGGGAATCCTATGCATGACCGTAGGATTCCGCGACGCTTCCGTCAACGGGGGCGTGGCCGGAGGTGTTCCGGATTGGTACCGCGCGAGGGGGTCAGAAAAGATGAACAATGCTCTACTCTCACGCGCATGTCCTGGACCCGAAGATTCGTCCTCGCCCTCTCGGTCGTGCTCGCGGCCCTCGCCGGAGCCCTGCTCACCGCGCCCGGGGCCCAGGCCCACGAGGAGCGGCCCGTCACCTTCCCCGACGGCTCCGGCAGCGTGCCGACGCCCCGCTCCGGCGAACCCGACCTCCTCGTCTGCAAGACCGACCGCGCCGACTTCGCCCGCCGGATATCCGGCTTCCCGGCCCCGGTGAAGGCCCGCAACCTCGCCCTCCTCGACCGCTGCGCGCGCGACGGCTACCGCCACCTCCAGGAGGCAGTCGACGCCGTCGACCGGCCCGGAATGACGATCGCCGTCCTTCCCGGCCTCTACGAGGAGGAGCCCTCCCTGCCCAAACCCACCGGCGCCTGCGCCGCCCTCAAGGCCCCGAACTCCTCGCTCGGCTACCAGATCCTCAGCTACGAGCAGCAGCGCCAGTGCCCGCACAACCAGAACCTGGTCGCCATCCTCGGCAAGAAGAACCTCCAGATCGAGGGCACCGGCGCCTCCCGCCTCGACGTCGTCTTCGACGCCAAGTACCAGAAGCTCAACGGCATCCGCGCCGACCAGTCCGACGGCGTCTACTTCCGGAACTTCACCGCCCAGCGCACGACCTTCAACTCCCTGTACGTGCTCGCCGCCGACGGCTTCGTCATCGACGACGTCCTCACCCGCTGGAACGACGAGTACGGCTTCCTCACCTTCGCCTCCGACCACGGCCTCTACAAGAACTGCGAGTCGTACGGCAACGGCGACTCCGGCATCTACCCCGGCTCGGCCTCGAACATCAACAACGGCCGCGGCTACGACGTACCCCGCTACTCCATCGAGATCACCGGCTGCCGCAGCCACCACAACATGGTCGGCTACTCCGGCACCGCCGGAGACTCGGTCTGGGTCCACGACAACGAGTTCGACCACAACATGGGCGGCGCCTCCATGGACTCCGCCTTCCCCGGCCACCCCGGACTTCCCCAGAACCACGCCCGCTTCGAACGCAACCTGATCCACGACAACAACGAGAACTACTACCCGTACGTCGCCGACGGCACCTGCGCCAAGCCGCCCGTCGACCGCGGCTACGAACGCGGCGTCGTCTGCCCCCAGATCTCCATGCCCCCCGGCACCGGCATCATCACCGCCGGCGGCAACTGGAACCTCTACGAGAACAACTGGGTGTACGGCCACCAGCGCACCGCCTTCTACCTCAACGCCGTCCCCGCCTTCATCCGCGGCGAGTCCGCCTGGGGCAAGCAGACCGACACCTCCCACCACAACCGCTACGCCGACAACCACCTCGGCGTCGACAAGGCCGGCAACTCCCGCCCCAACCGCACCGACGTCTCCTGGGACGGCCAGGGCAGCGGCAACTGCTGGCAGACCGACGCCGGCGCCTCCAGCCCCGGCGCCCTGCCCGGCTGCGGGGCACGCCGCGGCGACGTCTCCGGGAACACCGACCGTCTCGTCGGCGAGCCCGTCAAGCTCGCCCAGCTCCTCGTCTGCGCCGACTACAGCGTCCAGGCGCGCCGCCTCCCGGCAGGCTGCGACTGGTACGGCGCCCGGGGCATCCAGCGCGTCGAGACCCAGCTCGCCCTCGGCAGCGCCCTCGTCCTCGCCCTGGCCGGCACCGCCCTGTGGTGGCGCCGCCTGCGCGGCCACCGGCTCGCCGCCGCGGCCACCCTCGTCGGCCTCGCGGGCCTGACCCTGGACGTCGCCGGCTCCACCCTCGCCCTCACCCCGACCTTCGTCCCGGCCCTCGCGCTGCTCCTCACCGGCGTCTGGTGGACCGTCATCGGCCTCGCCCTGCGGCCCACCCGCCCCGTCTTCGCCTGGACCACGGTGGCCCTCGGCGCCCTCACCCTGCTCGACGCCTTCGACAAGGCCGTCCTGATGGTCCCGGGCATCCCCCTCAGCCCCGCCTGGTTCCGCCTGCTGCTCGGCGTGATCTGGGTCCTCTGGGCGGTGATCGCGGCAGGCACCCGCACCCCGCGACCGGCCACCCCCGAGCCCGAGCACGAGGCGGAGCCCGTCCCCACCTCCGCCGCCGCGCCCCGCACCCCCGGCTCCGCCGCCACCCCCGGTTCCGCCGCCGCCGACCCGCGGCCCCGCGAGGAGGGAACGGCGTGACGCACCCCCGCGGGGCGGCGACGCCCCTCCTCTCCCTGGTGCTCGTCCTGACCGCCGCCCTGTCCCTCGCGGGCTGCGGCGGCCGGGCCACCACCCACCACAAGCCCGGCACCACCCATGAGCAGGCCGGCGGAAGCAGCGGCACCCTGCTCCCGGCCCGCGACGAATCCGGCCACCGGCTGCGGGAGGTCCCCGCGGCGACCGCGCCCACCGTCCGCGTCGAGGCCAGGCCCGACACCGAGGGCGGCTGGAACGTCCACCTCACGGTGGAGAGGTTCCGCTTCACCCCGGACAGCACCGGCGGCGCCGCCCTCCTCGGCCGGGGCCACGCCCGCCTCCTGGCCGACGGCAAGGAGACCGCCCGCCTGTACGGCGCCTGGGGGTACGTACCTCCCGGCGTCCGTACCCTGACCGTCCGCCTCCACGCGGACGACCACACGGTCTGGGCCGTCGCCGGCGCACCCGTCCAGGCCACCGTCCGCCTGGACGGCGCCCCCGCCGCCTCGGCCCCGCCCAGCCCCCGGCCGTCCGGCACCGCCACAGCCACAGCCACCGCCACCACCGCGCCGCCGAGCCCCCGGCCGTCCGCGACCGGCCGGACCGTCAGCCTCACCATCAACGGCAAGACCGTCCAGCCGCCCCCCTCCCGCATCGAGCTGAAGAAGGGCGAGCGCCTCACCCTCCAGGTCACCGGTGACCGCGCCGACACCCTCCACGTGCACGGCTACGACCGCGAACTCCCCCTCTCTCCCGGCGTCCCCGCCACTCTCACCCTCACCGCGGACCGCACCGGCCTCTTCGAGGTCGAGACCCACGAATCCGGACTCCTCCTGACCCAGCTCGTCGTCCGGTGACCGGCGTCCCCCTGGCCCACGGCGTCGGCTCCCGGCACGACCTCCCCCTCTCGCCCTTCTACGCCTACGCCGGCGCCTTCACCGCACTCCTCGTCTCCTTCCTCGCCCTCGGGCTGCTCTGGTCCTCCTCCCGCTTCCGCGGAGACCTGGCCGGGCGCCCCCTCCCCGTATCCGTCCAGCGGGTGGCCGACGCGCCGGCCACCCGTACCACCCTCCGGCTCCTGGGCGCCGCCGTCGCCCTGCTGTTCCTCCTCCACCTCCTCCTCGGCCCCGACGACCCGGACCGCAACCCCGCGCCCGGCGCCCTCTACGTCCTCCTCTGGGTCGGACTCGTCCCCGCCTCCCTCCTCCTCGGCCCCGTCTGGCGCCTCCTCAACCCGCTCCGCACCCTCCACTCCCTCCGCCCGCCACGGAACCCCCGCCCGCTGCCCGCCGCCCTCGGCATCCGCCCGGCCGCCGCGGGGCTCCTCCTCTTCACCTGGCTCGAACTCGTCGCCCCCGACAACGCCTCCGCCACCACCCTCCTCATCGCCCTCGCCGTCCACGCGGGCGTCCAGCTCCTCGGGGCCGCCCGCTACGGCGACCGCTGGTTCGCCCACGCCGACCCCTTCGAGGTCTACTCCTCCCTCCTCGCCCGGCTCTCCCCCCTCGGCCGCCGCGCCGACGGCCGCCTGGTCCTGCGCTCCCCCTTCCACGGCCTCGACTCCACCCCACAGACCCCCGGTCTCGTCGCCACCGTCTGCGTCCTCCTCGGCTCCACCGCCTACGACGGCCTCTCCGACAACCCCCGCTGGATCACCACCCTCCAGACCTCCTCCCTCGGCCCCACCGTCACCGCCACGCTCGGCCTGCTCGCCGTCGTCGCCCTCGCCGCCGCCTTCTACGGACTCTGCGCGGGCGCCCTCCGCCTCATGGACCGGTCCCTCACTACACCGCTCACCTCCTTCGCCCACTCACTCCTGCCCATCGCCCTCGGCTACCTCGTCGCCCACTACTTCTCGCTCTTCGTCACCGAAGGACCACGCACAGTCATCATGGCAGCGGGCACTGACAACGCCCTCTCGCCCGCCCCACCACTGGGCCCCGGCGGCCTCGCGACCCTCCAGGTCGCCGCGATCGTCACCGGTCACGTCCTCGGTGTCGTCGCCGCCCACGACCGGTCCGTCCGGCTCTTCCCGCCCGCCCGGGCCGTCGCCGGCCAACTGCCGCTGTTCCTGCTGATGATCGCGTACACCCTCGGAGGCATCGGCCTGCTCATCGCCTGACAACCACCGGAGCGGCATCATGGTCCCCGTGCCCCAGACCCGCCCCAAGCCCCCGCCCGCGCTCCGCCGCACTCCCGTCCAGCAGCGCAGCGCGGAGCGGCTCGCCCGGATCCTCGACGCCTGCGCCGTTCTCCTCGACGAGACCGGCTACGAGCAGCTGAGCACCCGCGCCGTCGCCGCCCGCGCGGGCGTCCCCATCGGCTCCGTCTACCGCTTCTTCGGCAACAAGCGGGCGATGGTCGCCGCCCTCGCCCACCGCAACCTCGACCAGTACGCCGAGCGGATCTCCACCCGCTTCGCCGCGACGCCCGTCCTCGACGCGTACGGCGCCATCGACGGGGTCCTCGACGAGTTCATCGCCATGAAGCGGACCGTCCCGGGCTTCGCGCTCGTCGACTTCGGCGCGCCGGGCGAGACGGGGGAGACGGGGGAGGAGTCGGGGGCGGACGAGGTGGGGGAGGGGGCGGAGGACTCCGCCGGACACCCCAACGACCTCGTCGCCGAGCGGCTCTGCGAGCTGCTCGCCGTCCACCTCGGCCGCGCCGCCGACGAGGCCCTGCGCCGGAAGGTCCTGGTCGGCGTCGAGACCGCCGACGCCCTCGTCCGGCTCGCCTTCCGCACGGACCCCGAGGGCGACCCGGCGCTGATCGACGAGACCCGCCAACTCCTGTACGCCTACCTGGCACCCTCGCTCTCCTAGAGGCTCCGCGGGCAGCCTCCGCACGAGGCTCCCGCACGCCTCTCCCGCACACCCCTCCCGCACGTGCCAACCGGTCGGTATGCTCGGCGCCACCCGACGCACCAGGGAGACGCCATGCCCACCGTCCTGCGCATCTGCCCCCTCTGCGAAGCGACCTGCGGACTGGCCCTGACCCTGACGCCCGACGGCTCCCGGGTCACGGCGGCCCGCGGCGACCGCGAGGACGTGTTCAGCCAGGGGTTCGTCTGCCCCAAGGGCGCCGCCTTCCCCGAGGTCGACGCCGACCCGGACCGGCTCCGCCGCCCGCTCGTCCGGAAGGACGGCCGGCTTCAGGAGGCGAGCTGGGCGGAGGCGTTCGACACCATCGCCGCCCGGATCCGCCCGCTGATCGAGGAGTACGGGCCGGACTCCGTGGGTATCGTCCTCGGCAACCCCAATGTGCACACGATCGCCGGCGCTCTCTACCCGCCCCTGCTCATCGGCGCCCTGCGCACGCGGAACCTCTTCACGGCGTCCACGCTCGACCAGATGCCCAAGCACGTCTCCAGCGGGCTGCTGTTCGGAGACCCCTTCGCCGTGCCCGTCCCGGACCTGGACCGCACCCACCACCTCCTGATCCTCGGCGCCAACCCGCTCGACTCCAACGGAAGCCTGTGCACCGCCCCCGACTTCCCCGGCAGGCTCAAGGCGCTCCGCCGCCGCGGCGGCACCCTCACCGTCGTCGATCCCCGGCGCACCCGCACCGCGCGCCTCGCCGACCGCCACGTCGCCATCCGCCCCGGCGCCGACGCGCTCCTCCTCGCCGCCCTCGTCCACACCCTCTTCGAGGAGGGCCTCACCGACCTCGGCCCGCTCGCCGCCCACGTCGAAGGGGTCGAGGAAGTGCGAGCGGCGGTGGGGGAGTTCAGCCCCGAGGCCGTCGCCCCCGCCTGCGACGTGGACGCCGCCACGATCCGTACCCTCGCCCGCGAACTGGCCGCCGCGCCCTCCGCCGCCGTCTACGGGCGGATGGGCAGCTCCACCGTGGAGTACGGCACCCTCGGCAACTGGCTCGTCGACGTCCTCAACGTCCTCACCGGCAACCTCGACCGGCCCGGGGGCGCCCTCTTCCCGCTCTCCGCCACCGCACCCGCCCCGCGCCCGGCCGGCCCCGGCAAGGGCTTCGCCCTCGGCCGCCGGCACAGCAGGGTCTCGCACCACCCCGAGGTCAAGGGGGAGTTGCCGCTGGTCGCGCTCGCCGAGGAGATCGAGACCCCGGGGGACGGACGCATCCGGGCGGTGATCACCGTCGCCGCCAATCCCGTGCTCTCCGCCCCCGACGGGAACCGGCTCGACGCGGCCCTCGACTCCCTCGACCTCATGGTCGCCGTCGACCCGTACCTCAACGAGACCACCCGCCACGCCGACGTCGTCCTGCCCCCGCCCCCGCCCTCCCGGAGCGCCCACTTCGACTTCGCCTTCAACGCCTTCGCCGTCCGCGACCAGGCCCGCTACACCCCGGCGGCGATCCCCCTCGAAGCGGACTCCATGGACGAGTGCGAGATCCACGCCCGCCTGATCCTCGCCGTCTCCGGCATGCACGGCGCCCCGCCGTCCGCCGTCGACGAGCTCGCGATCGACACCACCCTCGCCAAGGCCGTCACCCAGGAGCACTCCCCGGCGTACGGCGCGGATCCGAAGGAGTTCGCGGACCGGCTGACCGGCGCCACCGGACCCGAGCGCCGCCTCGACCTGATGCTGCGCCTCGGCCCGTACGGACTCACCCTCGACGAGCTGCGGAACCGGCCGCACGGCATCGACCTCGGCCCGCTCAAGCCGCGTGTCCAGCAGGTGCTCAAGACCCGCAGCGGCCGGATCGAACTCCTCCCCGCGCCCCTCGCCGCCGACCTGCCCCGCCTGCGCGCCGCGCTGCACGCCGTCCCGGCCCCGGGCACCCTCCAGCTCGTCGGGCGCAGGCACCTGCGCTCGAACAACAGCTGGCTGCACAACACCCCTGCCCTGGGCGGCGGTTCCAACCGCTGCACCCTCCAGGTGCATCCGGAGGACGCGGCCCGACTGCGACTGACCGACGGCGCACCCGCCCGGATCACCGGGGAAGGCGGCTCCCTGGAGGCTCCGGTGGAGATCACCGACGGGGTGCGCCCGGGCGTGGTGAGCCTCCCGCACGGGTGGGGCCACGACCGGCCCGGCACCCGGCTCTCCGTGGCCGCCACCCGCCCCGGCGTCAACGTCAACCAGCTCCTCGACGGCTCCCGGATCGACCCCCTCTCGGGCACCGCCGTCCTCAACGGCTTCCCCGTGCAGGTGGCACCCCTGCCGTGACCCCTGCCGTGACCCCCGCCGTGACTCCTGCCGTGCCCCCCCGCCATGACCCCAGCCATGACTCCTGCCGTCGACTCGGCTCTGACCTGGGGTTTTGCTCGTATTGCTCACGCGTCAACATCTTGTTAACGGCAGAAGAGGGCACCTACCGTCATCCGGACCGCCGCTCGGCGGCAGTTCAACGGTGAACGTGAGGTGTCCTCCATGCTGACCGTCCTCGGCTTCGCCATGATCGCGACTTTCCTGGTCCTGATCATGATGAAAAAGATGTCGCCGATCGCGGCGCTCGTATTGATCCCCGCGCTGTTCTGCGTCGCGGTCGGGCAGGGGGCCCAGCTCGGCGACTACGTCATCGAGGGGGTCGGCAAGCTGGCGCCGACCGCCGCGATGCTGATGTTCGCGATCGTCTACTTCGGCGTCATGATCGACGTCGGCCTCTTCGACCCGATCGTCCGGGGCATCCTGCGCTTCTGCAAGGCCGACCCGGTACGCGTCGTCGTGGGTACGGCGGTGCTCGCCGCGATCGTCTCCCTGGACGGCGACGGCTCCACCACCTTCATGATCACCGTCTCGGCGATGTATCCGCTCTACAAGCGGCTCGGTATGAGCCTGGTCGTCATGACGGGTGTCGCCGCCACCGCCAACGGCGTGATGAACACCCTGCCCTGGGGCGGTCCCACGGCCCGCGCCGCGACCGCGCTGAAGCTGGACGCCGCCGACATCTTCGTCCCGATGATCCCCGCGCTCGGCGTGGGCCTGCTCTTCGTCTTCGCCCTGGCGTACGTCCTCGGGCGCCGCGAGCGCAAGCGCATCGGCTACCTCACGCTCGACGAGGCCCTGGTGCCGGAGACCGAGACCGTCCTGGTCGCGGCGGGCGGCGGGGCGGGTACGGGGGCGGACACGCCGAAGAAGCAGGTCGGCGGATCCGGTGCCGAGGCGGACGCGGGTACGGGCGCGGGCGACGGTGACGGTTTCCAGGGGCTCGACCCGAACCGCGCGACCCTCCGCCCCAAGCTGTACTGGTTCAACGCCGGCCTCACCGTCGTGCTGCTCGCCGCGATGATCCTGGAGTTGCTGCCGATCCCGGTCCTGTTCCTCCTCGGCGCCGCTCTCGCGCTCACCGTGAACTACCCGAACATGGCCGAGCAGAGGGCCCGGATCGCCGCTCACGCGGACAACGTCCTCAACGTCTCGGGCATGGTCTTCGCCGCCGCCGTCTTCACGGGCGTGCTCACCGGCACCGGCATGGTCAAGCACATGGCCGACTGGCTGGTCGGCGCCATTCCCGAGGGCATGGGCCCGCACATGGCCGTGGTCACCGGCGTCCTGAGCCTCCCGCTCACCTACTTCATGTCGAACGACGGCTTCTACTTCGGTGTGCTGCCCGTCCTCGCGGAGGCCGGCGCGGCCCACGGCGTGTCGTCCCTGGAGATCGCCCGGGCGTCGCTGGTCGGCCAGGCCCTGCACATGTCCAGCCCGCTGGTGCCCGCCGTGTACGTCCTCGTCGGCATGGCGAAGGTGGAGTTCGGCGACCACACCCGGTTCACGGTGAAGTGGGCCGCGCTGACCTCGCTGGTCGTGCTGGCGGCGGGGATCCTCTTCGGGATCATCTGAGCCGGGCGGCCCCGGCCCGGCCCCTCCCGTGTGGCGCCGGGGCGTGGGCCGGACGGGTGGAGACGGAGGCCGGTGCGGTCGAGTCGTCACCTTCTGTGTCCATGTCGTGACAGATAGTCGGATTATCGCAATGCGCGTCCGCTCTGCTCACTCACGACTGGAGGACCTCCCTCATGACGACTCCCCCCACCCGCACTCTGCTCCGCGCGGCACTCGCCACCCTGGCGCTCGGCGGCGTGACCCTCGCCGGCGCCCCGGCGGCCTTCGCCGCGCCCGGCGACAACGGTGACGTCAAGGTCCACCGACAGGGCACCCCCGACACCAGCCAGGAGAACGAGCCTCTGGTCGGATGCACCTTCCGCTTCGCGGCCTTCAACTTCGACGGCCTGCAGAGCGTCCAGTGGAACATCTACGAGCAGCCCGGCCAGCCAGGCAACCAGGACCCGTCGCTGAAGAACGGCAGCATCGCCGTCGACAGCAACGGTGACGGACACACGGACGACATCACCGGCCTGTCGTCCGGCATGTACAAGGTCGAATGGACGTGGGTGGGCCAGAACGGCGCGGCGAAGTCGAAGGTCTTCCGGGTCAACTGCGGCGTGGTCACCAACCCGACGCCCACGCCGACCGCCACCAACGGGACCGGCGGCCCCGGCGGAGGCCCGGGCGGAGGTCCCGGCGGTGACGGCCACGGCAAGCCCCCGCACCACAAGCCCCCGCACGGCCCGGTCGGCGCGGGCGGCGGCGGCAGCGCGCCGATCGCCGCCGAGGACTCCTCGACCTTCGGCATCGGGGCGGCCGTCGCGGCGGGCCTCGCCGGCACGGCCGGACTGGTCCTGATCCGTCGCTCGCGCCGCCGCGACAATGGCGCCGCGTAGGTCCGGCCTCACGCGCCGGTCCCGCCTCACGCGGAGGCGGAGGCGACTGCTCCGGCTCACCAGGACGGTCACGGTGACGTGCGTCCTGGTGACCGGGGTCGCCTGGTGGGCCGGGGACGGGGAACCGGCCGACCCGCCGCTCGCCGCGGGACCGGCCGCCGCGGGACCTCCCGCCGCGCGACCGGCCGCGGCGGCCGGCGCCCCGGCCGCCCTCGACCACAAGGCGAAGCCCCGGGCGCTCCCCAGGGCCACGCCCCCGCCCCGGCCGGCACCGGCGCCCCGGCCGCTCGCCCGCTCGCGTCCCACGGTGCTCGCCGTCCCGGCGATCACCATCGAGGCCCCGGTGATCGAACTCGGCCTCGACGGGGCGGGGCGACTCGCCACCCCGCCGGTCGACGACCCCCGGGTCGTCGGCTGGTACGCGAAGGGCGCCACCCCGGGCGAGCGCGGTACCGCCGTCGTCGTCGGCCACCGCGACACCCGCAGCGGGCCCGCCGTCTTCCTCAACCTCGACTCGCTCAGCCCCGGCAACACGATCCGGGTCGCCCGCGCAGACGGAAAGGTCGCCGTCTTCACGGTCGACCGCGTCCGGACGTACCCCAAGGCCGACTTCCCCGACAAGGAGGTGTACGGCGCCACGGGGCGGCCCGAACTGCGGCTGCTCACCTGTGGCGGAGCATTCGACCGCGGTACGGGCTACGAGGCGAACATCGTCGTCTTCGCCCACCTCACCGACATCGACCGCACGATCTGACGCTCCGACCGACGGGCCCCAGCCGCGCCCGTCGCTCTACCCGCGCCGGTCGTTCGACCCGCGTCCGCCACTCTCCGAGGGTCGGTCACTCTCCGAGCGTCCGCCGCTCTCCCCGCTCCGGCGGGCTCCCGCCAGCCGGCGTGCGCCCGCCGGGTACGGCAGTTCCTCCGCCAGGGCCGCCGCACGGCCGAAGCCCTCCGCCGCCTCCCGCTCCCGGCCCAGCGCCGCGAGTGCGGCGGCCCGCGTCGTACGGGCCTCGGTCTCCGCGAGCCGTTCACCGGCCCGCTCCGCCCGCCCGACCTCGGCGCCCGCCACCTCCGCGGCCTCCGCGGCCCGCCCGCACGCCAGCAGCGCCCAGGCCGTCAGATGCGCCGTGCCCGCCTCCCGGTACCCCGCGAGGAGCCGCAGCGCCTCCTCCGGCCGGCCCTCCCGCACCGCCAGCTCGGCCCGCGCCGACCGCACCTCGTACGCGGCCTGATGGTCGCCCTGCGCCACCGCCGTCCGCTCGGCCGGGTCGAGCAGCGCCCCCGCGCCGGGCGCCGCCTCCCGCATGTGGACGCGGGCGAGCGCGACCAGCGCGTACGGAGCGCACCACACCGCGTGCGACTCCGTGTCCCGCACCGCCGTCTCGGCGAGCTCCCGGGCCTCCTCCACCTCCTCCACCAGGAGGTGGAGCTCCGCCAGGTTGGCCCGCTCGAAGACCGTCGCCGTCGGATCGCCCGAGCGCTCCGCGAGCGCGAGCGCCCGGCGGCCCGTCGCGATCGCCTCCCGCAGCCGCCCCGCCCGCCGCGCCGTCTCGCGCAGCACCGAGAGCACCGAGGCCAGCAGCTGCGGATCGCCGAACGCCTCCGCGTGCGGAAGCGCCCGGTCCGCGACCGGTCCCGCCTGGCCGAAGCGGCCCGCGAGGCCCAGCGAGGTTGCCCGCGCGGCCAGCGCCCTGGCGAGCAGCCCGCGTCGCTCCGGCCCCGTCACCGCCTGCGCCGCGTCCTCCGCGGCGCGCGCGGCGGCCACCCCCTCGTCGTACCGGCCCGCGACGAAACACAGCACCGCGCGCGCCAGATGGTGGGCGCTCGCCGCGGCGGCCGGCGTCCCGGGCCCGGGCGGGCAGGAGTCGAGCAGCCGGAAACCGTCCTCCGTCCCGCGGGTCTTCGGCATCAGCTCCGCGAGCCGCGCCGCCGCCAGGACCCGGCCGTCCGCGTCCCCGCGCCTCCCCAGCTCCTCCAGGGCCTCGCCGAGCAGCCGGGCCGCCTCGTCGAAGCGGCCCATGCGGCGCAGCACGGCGCTCCGGTCGATCCGTGCCCGTGCGGACTCGGCCGCGAGCGCGTCGAGGCGGCCGGTGAGTTCGGCGTAGTAACGGTCGGCGGTGTCGTTCGCGTAGAGCGCCGCCGCCCGCTCGGCGGCCTGCCGGAGATAGCCGGTGGCGCGCGGGTCGTCCGCCCGGGCCAGATGGGCGGCGAGGGTGTCCACGGCATCGGGCCGGCGGCGCAGCACCGCCTCCGCGTACGCCGAGTGCAGGAGCCGGCGGCGGGCCGCCGAGAGCCCTTCGTAGCAGGTCAGCCGGACCAGCGGATGCCGGAAGGCGAGCCCGGCCACGGGCCGGCCCTCGCTGACCACCCGCCGCTCCTCGACCACCGACGCGGCGACGGCCGCCTCCACGCCCTCCGTGGCCTCGGCGGCCGAGAGCCGCGGATGGCCGCCGCGCCGGGCCACGTCGAGGACCTCGGTGAGGGCCGCGTCCTGCCCGGCGACCGCTACCGCGTCGACCACCCGGCGGGCCGCGGGACCCAGCCGGCCCAGGCGCTCCGCCACCAACTGCCGTACGCCCTCCGGGGCACGGGGCCGTCCGTCGCCGTCCCGCACGGCCCGGGCCAGTTCGAGCGCGAACAGCGGATTGCCGAGCGACAGCTCCCACACCCGTTCCGGTACGGCTCCGTCGGCGCCCAGCGCGTCCGCCGTCAGCGCCAGACACGCCTCGCGGGACAGCCGGGGCAGCTCGACCGCGGCGGCGAGGGACTGGCGCAGCAGCAGGTCCAGGACCTGGCGGCGAGGGTCGGACGCCGGAAGTTCCTCAGGACGGACAATGGCGAGAAATCGCCAGGTACTTCCCACCTCGCGGGCCCGGCGGGCAAGATGGCTGAGGAGCTGGAACGAGCCCGCGTCCCCCGCGTGGAGGTCGTCCAGCACCACCATCACGGGCCGCTCGGCCGCCAGTTCGCCGAGCAGCCCCGCCGTCGCCCGGAACAGCCGGTCCCGCTCCTCCTCGGGACTGCGCCCGCTCTCCGGACGCACCCGCCCCAAGGACGG
Organism: Streptomyces sp. NPDC056169; assembly: GCF_042268445.1. Taxonomy (NCBI): domain Bacteria; kingdom Bacillati; phylum Actinomycetota; class Actinomycetes; order Kitasatosporales; family Streptomycetaceae; genus Streptomyces; species Streptomyces sp. NPDC056169. The sequence goes on from NZ_JBHJUO010000016.1 coordinate 118,974, forward strand.
CAGGAGCGCCGCCAGTTCGGGATACTCCGCACCCGTCCTGGCCCGCTCCGCGGTCGGCCGGTCCGCCAGCCAGCCGTCCAGGGCCTCGGCGAACGGGCCGTACGGCGTGTGCCCCTCCGCGTCGTGGCCCGCACCCCACAGCACGGCCGTCCCCCCGGCGGCCGCCCGCCGGGCCGCCTCCCCGGCCAGCCGCGTCTTGCCGAGCCCCGCCTCCCCGGTGAGCACGAGCACGGGCGGGGAACCGGCGGCGAGCAGCCGGGCGAGCAGGTCGTCCCGGCCGCGCAGGGGAGCGGTGGGCGGCTGTCGCACCACGGCCGGGAGCGCGGGCCCCACCGAGCGGGGGGCCGGCACGGGTGCGGCGAGCGCCGCCCGGTGCAGCCGCTCGGTCTCCGGGCCCGGGCGCACGCCGAACTCCGCGTCCAGCGCCTCCCGGCAGAGGTGGTACTGGGCCACCGCGCGGCGCCGCAGCCCCTGCCGCACGTACGCCTCGATCAGGACCCGGTGCGCCTCCTCCTCCGCCGGGGCCACCGCGAGGACCTGCTCGGCCGCGGGGACCGCCTCCTCGGGGGCGCCCGCGGCCAGGTGGGCGGCGGCGAGGGCGAGCAGGGCGCGCTCCCGCAGCGCGGACAGCCGCTCGCGGCGGGTCTCGGCCCAGGGCGCGTATCGGTCCTCGGGCAGCAGCTCGCCCGTGAACGCCGCCAGCGCGGTGGCGAGTTCGGCGCGCCCGCCGTGCGCGAGCGCCGCCTCCGCCAGGGCCTCGGCCTCGTCGGCGTCGATCCGTACCGTCCGCGGATCGAGCCGCAGCAAGGAGCCCTCGCCGGTCAGATAGGAGGAGACGGACCGGGGAGCCAGCTCGGGTTCGATCGCCCGGCGGGCCGCGTGCAGCGCCACCCGCAGACTGCCCAGCGCGGCCTGCGGATCCGCGTCCGGCCAGCAGATCTCCATCGCCTGCTCGCGGTGGAGGCTGTGCCCGGGGGAGACCGCGAGCAGTTTCACCAGCGTGCGCGCGCTCGGCCGGGGCCACCGCTCGGAGAGCGGCGGCCCGCCGTCCCGGTCGACCCGGAACCCGCCGAAGAGGCGCACTCGAAGCACCGGAGGTGCGCCCGCTGGTATGTCTGCGCTCATGAGGGCGCCCACTGTAATGGGTGCCCCGTGCACCGGAATGGCGTGGTCCGGAGAAGGCCGGAGACCCCCGCCCGGTGGCGCGGGCGGGGGTCCGTGATCCGTGGCGGGTTACTGGGCGGTCAGCCTGCCCGTCACCATGCCGTGGATCGCGCTGTCCTGGAGCAGGTAGCGCCCGCCGGACAGCTCGATCGTGCGGTCGTAGCCCGTGTCGTCCTTGCCGAGGCCGACGACCTCGTCCACGCCGTCGCCGTCGAGGTCCGCGACGACCAGGTTCTGTGTCGCGTAGCCGTTCAGCTTGGCAAGGTGGTTCGGGTAGTTGTCGTCCGCGGTGAGCACCGACGGGTCCCACAGGTAGGCCCCGCCCTCGGTGCCGCCGAAGATCAGCCGCCGCCCGCCGGGGCCCGTGCCGAAGCGCGCGTTGTGCAGGGTCGGCAGCGTGAAGATCCCGTACTCCTGGCCGTCCTTGCCGAAGGTGCGCAGCGCGGCCGTCCCGGCGAGGACCAGGCCCTCGTCGCCGGTGAACCAGTTGCCGAGCGTCCAGGCGCCGCCGCCCGTCGAGGTGTGCACGACCTTGCCCGTGCGGACGTCACGGAACTCGAAGTACGTGACCCACTGGCCGCCCTCCTTCACGATCCAGGAGTAGACGACCGCGTGGCCGTCCGCGTACGGAATGCCGGGCGAGGCGTACACGCCGTGGAAGAGCTGCGCCGCGTAGACCGTGGTGTCGGCGTCGCCGGTCCAGGTCGGGTCCGCCGACCAGAGAGCCTTGCCGGTACGGGCGTCCAGGGCCGTGCCGCCGACGACGGCCGTCCCGTCGTTCACCCCGCGCGTCTGGTACGAGCCGAGGACCTTGCCCTCGGCGACGGCGAGGTCGGAGAAGACCAGGCCGGGCGCGGGCGCGTACGTCCAGAGGGCCCGCCCGCCGCCGCCGTAGGCGCGGATCGCGTCGGTCGGCACGAGGATCTCCTCGTCGCCGTCCCGGTCCAGGTCCGCCACCGTGACGGAGCGGACGAACTGCCCCTTCCCGTCGATGGTCTCGCGGACCCGGCCGGTACGGGCGTCCACGACGACCGCCGCCGAGTCGGCCGCGACGACGAGGTCGTCGCGCCGGCCGTCGCCGTCGGTGTCGCCGATCCGGATGTCCCCCTGCACGGAGCCCGGCAGCGTGGCCTGCCACAGCACCTTCGGCTTCCCGGAGACCAGCGAGGGCCCGTCGTAGGCCCACAGCCCGTGGGACTGGCCGCCGACGATCACGTCCTCGCGCCCGTCGCCGTTGACGTCGGCGGCGAGGCCCGTGCTCAGGTCGCCCTGGAGCGGGGTGATCGCGGCCTGCCGGCCGCTGCCGAGCCGGTACGAGCGGATGTTCTGCTCGTTGTCCACGGTCCGCACGCGCCACTCGTCGTCCTCGCGGTACGGCTGGGCGTAGATCGGCGAGGCGGTGGCGCCCGTGTGCTGCCAGCGGACCTCCCCGTCCCGGCCGTTCAGCGCGGTCAGGATGCCGAAGCGGCCGCCGCCCGGGTTGGCGGCGGTCTCCATGCCCTCGGTGGAGATGTACGAGGCGAGCACCTTGCCGTCGGCGATCCGCAGGCCGAGCGCGGAGTCGCCGTCCTTGAAGTTGTCCTCGGCGCGCTTGACGGTGTGGGACCACAGCTCGGCGGCGTCGCCGCCGTCCACGGCGCGCACGGTGGCGGTGTTGACGTAGAGGTACTCGTCGAGCGTCGACTCGCTGATCGCGTACTCGGGGGCGGAGTCGCCGCGCAGCTGGCCGATCCGCAGCCCGATGCCGAGGGCGTTGACCCGGGTGTCGAGGGTGGTGCGGGTCCCGTCGGCCGGGTCGTAGGCGGCCAGCTCGTACCGCACACCGTCCCGGTAGTCGGCCTGCTCCAGGGCGACCAGGCGCTTCCGCGTCGCGTCGTAGGCCAGCTGGCGGGAGTAGAGGTCGTCGTCCGTCTGCCAGGTGACCGAGCCGTCGGCCGTGTCGAGGACCAGGGTGTGGCCCGCGGCGGGGGCCGTGGCTGTCTTCTTCACGTACCAGGACACGGCGACGCGCCCGTCGCCGAGCGGGAGGGTGGACCCCCACCGGCCGTTGCGCTGCCCCGTCTCGTACGTCCAGGTCGCCGACGGCGTGAGCTTCGTGCCGTCGTACGCGAAGCGGAAGGCCCGCAGTGCGGCGGTGGCGTCCTTCGGGGAGTTGAGGCTCGTCGACGGCTGGTCGCCGACGAGCAAGGTGTCGCCGACGAGCGTGACCTGCTGGGCGTCGGCGAAGAGCTTCGACCACAGCGTGCGGCCCGTGGCGCCGTCGAGGACGGTGACGAAGGTGCCGGTGGTCAGTGTGGAGCCGGGGGAGGTGAACGGACGGTACGGGCTGGTGCCGACGTCGGCCGTGAAGACGACGTCCGCGACCCCGTCGCCGGTCAGGTCGCCCTGCGTCCAGCCCCGGTCGGAGCTGTCGGCGAACGGGCTGTTGGCGTGGTAGCCGGTGGTGATCCGGGCCGGGTACGGCTCGGTCTGCCACGGACGGATGTTCGTGACCTGCCAGTCCGCGTACAGCGAGGCGTTGTCCCGCTTCCAGACCGTGCGGCCGTCCTCGGCGAGCCGGGTGACGGTGCCGAGGCTGTGCACGGCGAGGAAGTCGCCGCGCCCGCCGCCGAGCTGGGCGGTGTCGGCCTGTCCCTGGTACGTCTCCAGACCGGAGGTCTTGGTGACGGCCAGGCCACCGGCCGTGGTGTCGGTGGTGTCGGTGGTGTCGGTGGTGTCGGTGGTGTCGGTGGTGTCGGCGGTGTCGGCGGTGTCGGCGGTTTCGGAGGTGCCCTGGAGCTTGGTCCGCGTCGGGTCCTGCGGGGTGACGTCGAGGGGCGCGGCCGGTTCGGCACGCCGCTCCAGGGCGTCGGCCTGGGCGTCGGTGAGGACCCGGCCGAGGGGCTCGTCGTCGGCGTACGCGGTGGTGGCGGGCAGTGCGGTGAGCGCGAGGCCGGCCGCGACGAGGGCGGAGGCGAGGCGCACGCCGCGCCGGGAACGGTGGGTCATCACGCCGCCTTCGGGAAGATACGGATGGCCGAACGGTCCGCGAGGACCGACTGGTCGAAGGAGTACTGCAGGGCGTCCGTGCCGGCCTGGTTCTCGATGCCGACGGTCGCGCCGCCACCGGTCTCCAGGGCGTTCGCGCCGATCGACTGGTACTGGAGGACGACCGCGCCGGTCGCCTCCTCGAAGACGGCCTCGAAGGTGACGCGCTTGGCGGTGTCGGCGGCGAAGGCCGCGTTCTCCCAGACGATCGCGAACCGGCGCTGACCGGCGGTGCCGCTCACGGCGGTCTTCACGGCCGACTTGGAGTCCAGGGTCAGGTCGTCCCAGAAGGCGGCGAGGATGCCGTTGGGCTGGCCGGGGGACGGCAGGGCGGTGTTCTTGTAGTCGCCGAGCCGCGGCGCCAGGAAGTTCACCAGGCCGTTGGTGGTGACGCTCGCCTGGCTGTACGGCACGCCGTAGAACGAGACGGGGAACGGCAGGGCGATCGTCTTCGCGTTCTCGTCGCCGGACAGCGCGACCTTGGAGCTGCCGCCGACCCAGGAGTACGTGGTGGGGAGGCAGCCGTTGCCCGCGGCGTCGGTACGGGCCGGCAGGGCGGCCGTCACGGTCTCGGCGGCGTCCACGGCGAGCGCGGCGCTGTAGGTGCCGTTGCAGAGGACGGGCGCGGCCGGGGCGGCGGTGAGGGTGAACGAACCCTCGGCGACGGCCGGGAAGCGGAAGGCGCCGGCGGCGTCGGTGACGACGGGGGTGAGCGGGGCGTCCGTGAAGCGGACGGTGGCGCCCTTCAGGGGCTTTCCGGTGACGTCCAGGACGGTGCCGGTGACGGCGTGCGCGGGGACGGCGTCCAGGCCCAGGTCGTGGGCGAGGGACTGGCCGGTGGTGACGGTGAGCGCGTCCTCGACGAGGTCCCGGTAGCCGTAGCCGCCGACCGTGAGGGAGTACGTGCCGGCCGCCAGCGTCAGCCGGTAGGCGCCGGAGGCGTCCGTGGTCACCGAGCGGCGGGCCTCGCCCGCGGTGGCGGTCACGGTGACTCCGGCGAGCGGGGAGCCGGTGGCCCGGTCGGTGACCGTGCCGGTGACGGTGGCCGCGGAGTGCGGCGCGCGGTCCACGGCGGCGAGGATGTCGAGCTTGCCCTCGCCCCAGACGTTGTTGGCGGCGGCGGTGCCGCCGCAGTGGGTGTCGTCGACGTCGCGGGCGGAGCCGTTCAGAGCCGCGCGGGTGCCGTCGATGTCCCCGATGAGGGAGGGGGCCGAGGACCAGAGGAGGGCGACGGCGCCGGCGACGTGCGGGGTGGCCATCGACGTACCGGAGATGGCGCGGTAGGCGTTGCCCGGCCAGGCGGAGCGGACGTCGACGCCCGGGGCGGAGATGTTCGGCTTCATCGATCCGTCGACGAGCGACGGGCCGAAGCCGGAGAACGAGGCGATCCTGCCGTTCACGTCGTAGGCGCCGACGCCGTAGGCCGGGGCCTGGGCGCCCGGAGCCTCGGTGGTGGAGCAGCTCGTGCCGTTGCCGGCGTTGCCCGCCGCGAAGGCCTCGAAGATCCCCGCGGCGTTCCAGGACTCGATGATGTCCTGGTAGAAGGTGGTGTTCCCGCCGCCCCAGGAGTTGTTGACGATGTCGGGGGCGAGGTCGGGGCGCGGGTTCTCGCCGTTGTGGTCGGTCGGCGCCAGGATCCACTGGCCCGACTTCAGCAGCGACGAGTCCGAGCAGCTGCGCGCCTCGCAGCCCTTGGCGGCGATCCACGTGGTGCCGGGGGCGACACCGACGCCGCCCGCGCCGGCGATCGTGCCCATGGTGTGGGTGCCGTGGCCGTTGTTGTCGCAGGGCGTGCCGCCGGCGCACTGGCCGGTCGGGTCGTACCAGTTGTAGTCGTGGCTGAAGGTGCCGTCGCCGAGGTTGCCCCGGTAGTTGCCCTTCAGGGCCGGGTGGTCGTACTGCACGCCCGAGTCGACGTTCGCGACGACGATGCCCTCGCCGCGGTTGTCGTACCGGGACCAGACCTGGTCGGCGCCGATGTCCTTGACGCCCCACTCGGGGGTCACCGCTTCCTCCGCGGTCGCGGAGGACCGCGCGGCGGTCGCCGCGGACTGCCCGACCGCCATGGAGGACTGCTCGACCGTGTCGAGGGCGTAGTGCCGCTCCTGGCGGAGGGAGGCCACGTCGGGGCGGGCGGCGAGCTTCCGCACGAGGGCCTTGTCGCCGGTGACCTTGACGGCGTTGGCGATCCAGAACGCCTCGTAGCCGACCTTGGACCGGTCGAGGAAGCGCGTCAGGGAGAGCTGGCTGCGGGCGGCCTCGGTGCGCAGGGCGTCGAAGGTGGTCCGGGCCTTCTTCTCGTGGCCGCGCTGCGAGCGGGCCCGGGAGAGGTCGGCGCGGTCGGCGAGGACGACGAAGAAGGTCGCCTCGCCACCGGCTTCGACGGCGGCGGTGACGCCGGGGTCGACGGTGGCCGTGGCGGCCTTGGGGGAGGGCGCGGCGGCCGTGGACGGCGCCGCGGCCACGGCGGGGGCCACGAGCAGAGCCGTGAGGGTGGCGGCGGCCGTGGCCCAGACGGTGGTTCCGCGCCGGATCGGCGAGCGGGGCAGGTGCATGTGGGTGGCTCCTCCAACGCTGGTACGGGGGAAGCCGACGCCCCGCCACCCCGTACGGACCTGGGGGAAGGCCCTGGGGGAGGCGGGGCGGGCTCGGTCGGGGACGCTAGGTCCGGGCCGTTACTGGGGAATTACCGGCCGCCGGGGTGTGGGGGCCCGGGATACGTGGTGGGGATGCGGGGGCCGGGACACGTGGTGGGGACGCGGGGGGCCGGGGTCGCCGCCGGGGCGCAAGGAGGCTTCCGCCAGTTCCGGGCGCGTACGGCTGTGCGGGGTGTCCGTGGACAGGGCTCGCGCCGGGGCGGCACGATCGGTTCCGTCCGGTACTGAGACCGGGGGCACTCCGGGAGACCCTGGCGCCGGAAAACTAACAGCGCTAGTTTGGGTCGGAGCGGCGAACCCGTCGGTAACGTGAGGAGACAGCGGATGAAGGCCCACGACGCGATGTACATCGGCGGGGAGTGGCGTCCCGCCTCCTCGACGGAGACCGTCCCCGTGATCAACCCGGCGGACGAGCAGGTCATCGCCCACGTCCCGGCGGGCACCGCCGAGGACGTCGACGCCGCCGTGCGCGCCGCCCGCGCCGCGCTCCCCGGCTGGGCCGCCACCCCGCCCGCCGAGCGCGCCGCCCGCATCACGGCCCTGCGCGACGCGCTCGCCGCCCGCGCGGAGGAGATCGCCGCCACCGTCACCGCCGAGCTCGGCGCCCCGCCGCAGCTCGCCGCCGCCGTCCACGCGGGCCTGCCGATCGCGGTCGCCGGCACGTACGCCGAGCTGGCCGCCACCCACCCCTTCGAGGAGAAGGTCGGCAACTCCACCGTCTACGCCGAGCCGGTCGGCGTCGTCGCCGCGATCACCCCCTGGAACTACCCGCTCCACCAGATCGTCGCCAAGGTCGCCCCCGCGCTCGCCGCCGGCTGCACGACCGTCCTCAAGCCCGCCGAGGACACCCCGCTCACCGCCCAGCTCTTCGCCGAGGCCGTGCACGAGGCGGGCCTGCCCGCCGGCGTCTTCAACCTGGTCACCGGCCTCGGCCCGGTCGCCGGACAGGCCCTCGCCGAACACCCGGACGTGGACCTCGTCTCCTTCACCGGCTCCACCGCCGTCGGCCGCCGCATCGGCGCCCTCGCGGGCGGCGCCGTCAAGCGCGTCGCCCTCGAACTCGGCGGCAAGTCCGCCAACGTGATCCTGCCGAGCGCCGACCTCCCCAAGGCCGTCGCCGTCGGCATCGCCAACGTCATGTCCAACTCCGGCCAGACGTGCAGCGCCTGGACCCGGATGCTCGTCCCCGCCGAGCGGTACGAGGAGGCGGTGGCACTCGCCGCCGAGGCCGTCGCCAAGTACGTCCCCGGCGAGCGCGTCGGCCCCCTCGTCAACGCCAAGCAGCGGCAGCGCGTCCGCGGCTACATCGAGAAGGGCGTCGAGGAGGGCGCCCGGCTCGTCGCCGGCGGCCCCGAGGCCCCGCGCGAGACCGGCTACTACGTCTCCCCGACCGTCTTCGCGGACGTCACTCCCGACATGACCATCGCCCGGGAGGAGATCTTCGGCCCGGTCGTCTCGATCATCCGGTACGAGGACGAGGCCGACGCCCTGGCCATCGCCAACGGCACCGAGTACGGCCTCGCCGGAGCCGTCTGGGGCGAGCCCGAGGAGGCCGTCGCCTTCGCGCGCCGCATGGAGACCGGCCAGGTCGACATCAACGGCGGCCGGTTCAACCCGCTCGCCCCCTTCGGCGGCTGGAAGCAGTCCGGCGTCGGCCGGGAGCTCGGCGCGCACGGCCTCGCCGAGTACCTCCAGACGAAGTCCCTCCAGTTCTGACAGCTGACAGCCATGACAGCCATGACAGCCATGACAGTTCCGAGTCCCGAGGAGCACCGCACGTGAGCGTGATCCGCGCCGCCGTCCTGCCCGCCGTCGGCTCTCCCCTGGAGATCACCGGCATCGAACTCCCCGAACCCGGCCCCGGCCAGGTCCGGGTCCGGCTCGCCGCCGCCGGGGTCTGCCACTCCGACCTGTCCCTCTCCAACGGCACCATGCGCGTACCCGTCCCGGCCGTCCTCGGCCACGAGGGCGCCGGCACCGTCGTCTCGGTCGGCGAGGGCGTCACCCACGTCGCCCCCGGCGACGGCGTCGTCCTCAACTGGGCGCCGTCCTGCGGCAGCTGCCACCCCTGCTCGCTCGGCGAGGTGTGGCTCTGCGCGAACGCCCTCAACGGCGTCGCGAACATCCACGCCCGCACCGAGGACGGCACCGAGCTCCACCCCGGACTCAACGTCGCCGCCTTCGCCGAGGAGACGGTGGTCGCCGCGAACTGCGTCCTGCCCGTCCCCGACGGCGTTCCGCTCACCGACGCCGCCCTGCTCGGCTGCGCCGTCCTCACCGGCTGGGGCGCGGTCCACCACTCCGCGCGGGTCAGGGAGGGCGAGACCGTCGCGGTGTTCGGCGTCGGCGGGGTCGGCCTCGCCACGCTCCAGGCCGCCCGGATCGCGGGCGCGTCCACGATCGTCGCGGTCGACGTCTCCCCGGAGAAGGAGGCCCTGGCGAGGGCGGCCGGCGCCACCGAGTACGTCGTCGCCTCCGAGACCACCGCGAAGGACATCCGGAAGCTGACGGGCGGCCAGGGCGTCGACGTGGCCGTCGAGTGCGTCGGCCGCGCCGTCACCATCCGGACCGCCTGGGACTCCACGCGCCGCGGCGGCCGCACCACGGTCGTCGGCATCGGCGGCAAGGACCAGCAGGTCACCTTCCACGCCCTGGAGCTCTTCCACTGGGGCCGCACCCTGAGCGGCTGCGTCTACGGCAACTCGAACCCGGCCGAGGACCTGCCGGTCCTCGCCGAGCACATCAGGGCGGGCCGGTTCGACCTCGGCGCCCTCGTCACCGAGCGGATCACCCTGGACGGCATCCCTGCGGCCTTCGACAACATGCTCGCGGGCAAGGGCGGCCGCGCCCTGGTGATCTTCCCCTGACATCCCGGCCCGCACCGCCCGACGACGGCGGCGGTGCGGGCCGCGTCCGTCACAGATCCAGGGTGAGGCGCGCGCCGCGCGAGCGGCCCACGCAGATCATCATCGTCGTCCCCGAGGCCTTCTCCTCCTCGCCCAGGACCGAGTCGTGGTGTTCCGGCGTGCCCGCGAGGACCTTCGTCTCGCAGGTGCCGCACCAGCCCTCCTCGCAGGAGTACGCGACACCCGGCAGCACCTCGCGCACGGCGTCGAGCAGCGTCCGGCCGGGCTCGACCCGCAGGGTCCGCCCGCTCCGGCGCAGCTCGACGTCGAAGCCGTCGAAGCCCTCCGCGCCGCCGGACGACTCCTGTCCGGCGGGCGGCGCGCCGAACCGCTCCGTGTGGAGCGGCCCCGGCCACCGTTCCTCCACCGCCCTGAGGAGCCCTTCCGGGCCGCAGCAGTACACGGCCGTCGAGGCGGGCAGCCCGCCGAGGGCGGCGTCCAGGTCGGGCAGTCCCGCCGTGTCCTGCGGGACGAGCGTGACCCCCGGGAGCGCGGCGAGCTCGTCGCGGTACGCCATCGCCGCGAGGCTCCGGCCCCCGTACAGCAGGGACCACGACCCCGGCGGCAGCGAGCGGACCATCGGCAGCAGCGGGGTGATGCCGATGCCGCCGGCGATGAACAGATGCCGCTCGGCGGGCACGAGCGGGAAGCGGTTGAACGGGCCCCGGACCCCGAGGACCGTGCCCTCGCCGACCGACGTGTGGACCTCCTCGGAGCCGCCCCGCCCGGCGGGCTCGCGCAGCACCCCGAGCCGGTACGTGCTCCGGTCCGCCGGGTCGCCGCACAGCGAGTAGTGCCGGACCGCACCGGACGGCAGCGTCACCTCCAGGTGCGCGCCGGGCTCCCACGGCGGCAGCGCCGCGCCCGCGGGGTCGGCGAGCAGCAGCCCGAGGACGCCCTCGGCCTCGCGGACGACCGAGCGGACCGTGAGCCGGAGCGTGGTCATGAGTCTCCTCGGGTGGGGGCGGTGGCCCTTCCCGGGTCGGGGAAGGGCGGCAGCAGGGGCTCCGGCCACACCCGGCACAACACCCCGTACAGCACGGCGGCGACCGTGAAGGAGGCCGGCAGGCTCAGGTCGACCCCGCTCGTCAGTCCCGTCAACGGACCGGTGTACAGCGGGTTGTTGACCCACAGGATCCCGACGGCCGAACCGGCGGCGAAGGCCGCGGCGGCCCGCGGGTTGATCCCGTGCACGTACCAGTAGCGACCGCCGCCGCCGGTGGTGAAGGTGCGCAGCGCCTCCGCGTCGTACCGGCCGCGGTGGAGCACGTAGCCGACGGAGAGCACCGCCGCCCAGGGCGCGACGACCGTGAGCAGCAGCGTCACGAACGCCGACATCGCGTCCATCGCGTCGTACACCACGGCCCCCAGGTAGAGCACGGCCATGGCGAGGAGGGCGACGGCGGCGGTGACGGTGGCCCGCGAGGCCCGCCAGAACACCGAGTTGGCGGAGAGCCCGGCCGCGTACAGACAGAGTCCCGCCTGCGGCAGGGTGCCCGCGAAGCCGAAGACGACGACCGCCACCGCGAACCAGCCGGGGACCGCGTCCGTCAGGCCCTGGAGCCACGGCTCGTCGGGGACGGGGAAGAGGGTCGTCACGTACGCGCCGGTGAGCAGCGCCGCGAGGCTGCTGAGGAACATGGAGATCCCGCTCGCCCGGACGACCCGCCCGGTGGGCGTGCCGGCGGGCATGAAGCGGGTGTAGTCGCCCTGGAAGGTCGCGTACGACAGCGGCATGGTCGCCGAGGCGGTGGCCGCGAGCAGCCAGGTGTGCAGGACGCTGCCGAGGGCGAGCGACCCGCCGGAGTGCGCCGTGTAGCCGGCGTATCCGGCGTCGAAGCGCGGGGCCAGGACCAGCACGGTGCCGAGCAGGACCGCCCCGCCGGTGACCGCGGTCACCCGGTACGTACGGACGAGCGTCTCGTGGCCGCGCACGGCGACCAGCGCGACCGCCGCCGCCGTCACGGCCATCGCGACCGTCAGCGCGCCCGGGCCCGTCGGGGTGGACAGCAGCCGGTGGCCCGCGACCATGACGGCGGTGCCGCCCGTCCAGACGGCGATCGCGAAGAAGCCGAGCGCCGTCACCACCGTGATGGTGTTGCCGACGATCCTGCCGCGCACGCCGAAGTGCGCCCCGCTCGCCATGGGGTCGTTGGCGCCGGTACGGACGCCGAAGCGGGCGAGGGGCGCGAGCAGCAGTGAACCGACGGCGACGCCCACGGCGATCGCGCTCGCCGAGGCCCACCAGCCGAGGCCGAAGACCACGGGCAGCGCGCCGAGCACGACGGTGCCGAACGAGAACTGTGCGGACGGCCAGATCCAGCCGAAGTCGGCCGGGGACGAGGTGCGTTCGGCCTCGGGCACGGGCGCGATGCCGTCGTGCCCGACCGCCGCACGGGGCGGCGTCACGTAGGACGCCGCCCCGGTCGGTGTGGTGGTCACGGGGCGCCCCCGGGGAGGGCGTCGGGCCCGGTGACGACGCCCCGGTCGGGGGTGTCGTCGCGGCCGGGAACGACGTCCTGGGTGTCGGGCAGGACGTCGACGACCCGGAGGGCGGCGCAGGCGGCGCCCGAGGTCCGCTCGCCGCTCGTCAGATCGAAGGTCGTGTGGTGCAGGGGGCAGGTGATGCGCAGCCTGTCCCCGTCGACCCTGCCGTACTTGAGCCGGCCCCCGCGGTGGGGGCAGACGGCGGCCGCGAGCACCTTGCGGCCGCCGGCCTCGACGAGGACCAGATCCTCGGTCACCTGCCGGACGACGGGCTCGTCGGCCGCGCGCCGGCGCCCGGCGGGCACGGCCGTCATCCGACGGTCTCCCGTGCCCGCGCGACGGCCGCCTCGGTGGCCGTGCCGACGATGTCCGAGGCCAGCCGCACGCCCGCCCAGATCTTCGCGAGGTCCGGCTCGTCGAGCGCCCGGATCGCCGTCTTCATGTGACTGCTGTGGTACGTGTCGATGTAGAGGTGCTCGGTGTAGTAGGCGTCGCGGGCGATGCCGAGCCGCCGGGCCGCCCGGGCGAAGCTCTGGAACGCGTAGAGCACGCTGGTCTCGAAGTAGGCGTACGCCCCCAGGAAGTACTGGGGCGAGGGCGCCCGGCTCGCCAGCCAGTGGAACATGTTGACGTAGGCGTAGCACTCGGCGCTCGTACCGTCGAGGTAGTCGTCGAGCCGGGTGCTCATGCCGAGCTCGGTGAGCAGGTCCCGGTAGAGCTGGGAGTGGGCCTTCTCGTCGTTGCCGCAGCCGAGTTCGTCGATGAGGACCCGGAAGACCGCCATGCCCGAGCGGTACGGCAGCCGGGGCACGACCGGGAGCAGCGACTCGGACTCGGTGAGCCCGTCGAGGGCGAACTGCGCCACCACGGTCTTGAACTGTTCCAGCGTCGCGTGCTCGGCGAGGAAGGTCGCGCTCTCCGGGAGATCCGCCTCCTCCTCGGCGAGGAACTCCGTGAGCGTCCCGAGCAGTTCGCCGGTGTTCGCGAACCGCGGCGCCGAGGCCTCGTATGCGCGGGCCGCCGGCAGGATCCACCGCTCCTCGATCGCGGCCATCGATCCGTAGTCGCCGAGGTTGGGGACCCGCCGGTAGAAGGCGTGCAGGTCGCGCTGGGCGGTCGCGGCGGGGGCCGTGACGGAGTGCGCGACGACCGGGGCGCCGGTGGAAGCGGGTGCGAAGTCGGAGGAGGCTGAGGGCGAGGCGCTCATGCCGCCTTGACCTCCTCGTGCGTGGTGGGGGAGCTGATCACGCCTCGGCTGTGCAGCTCCTTCTTCACCCAGCGGTACCAGTCGTCGAGGAAGACGCCGTACTGCTCGCACACGGTGTTGATCTCCGCCTGCCGTTCGGGCGTCGGGTCGACGAGCATCCGGTTGCAGAGCGCGGGTTCGATGTTGGCCAGCGGGCCGATGAAGCCGTCGATGCCGCGGGCGTCGACGAGGAGGTTCTCCCAGCCCTCGAAGACCGGTATACCGGTCTTCGCCTCGGCCATCCTCCGGGTGAACGCGGCGTCGCCGCTGGACTCCTTGATGCCGACGATCCCGGGGATCTCGCAGATCCGCAGCAGCGTGTCGAACTCGATCCGATTGCCCGACAGCGCCTCCTCGTTGTAGAGGAAGATCGGGATGTCGACGGCGGCGCGGATGGCCCGGTAGTGCTCGACGATCCGGTCCTGCGTCACGTCCGCGCCGAACGGCGTGGTGACGACGACGGCGTCGGCGCCGAGCGCGACGGCCGTGCGGGCCCGGTCGATCACCGAGTCGGTGTCCGGGAGCTGGATCCCGGCGAGGACGGGCAGGCCGTCGGCGTGCTTCACGGTGTACGTGACCACGTCCTGCCACTGCCGCGCGTCGAGCTTCCAGCCCTCGCCGGAGGTCAGGGCCGGCATGAGCGCGGTGACCTCGGTGCGGATGTGGCCGATGAGGCGGGCGACGCTCTGCTCGTCGACGGTGCCGTTCTCGTCGAGGGGGGTGATCAGCGGGACGATGGTCCCGGAGTAGGTGCCAGGCATGACAGGGGTGCCCTTCGGAGGATGTGTCAGAGGTCTTGGGAGGCGACCGTCAGGACCAGCGAGCGCCGGTAGAGGTCCTCCAGGTACGGGGGGAACGTCGGCTCCTCGACCGGCGCGGGCGCGCCGGCCCGGGCGATCGGTACGACGGGGAGTCCGGCGGTCCCGAGGAGCCGGGGGCTCGCGGTGTGCAGCGTGCCCCCTCGGCCGATGACCTGGGCGAGCAGCAGGCGTTCGTGCGTGGGGAGGCCGTCGAGCCCGGGTGCGGTGAAGGCCCGGCGGACGTCCGCCTCGTCGTAGGCGATCCGGTCGATGGCGAGGTCCGTGTGGAGGACGTCCATGAAGGGGTAGTAGTCGTCCTGGACCCCTCGGTCGTACGCCCACACGAGGTCGTCGCAGCGGCCGACCTGCTCCCAGCTCATGACGACCCGGCCGGCGGTTCCCGCGGCGAGGCGGTCCGCGAAGAAGGCCTTCGAGGCGACGCGGACGGCGTCGTCCTCGCTGTGCATGCCCATGAAGAGCGTGGCGTCGATGAACACCACGGCGGTGTCGTCAGCCGGCATAGCGCTCGAGCACCTTCCGCATCCGCTCCATGGCGCCGGCGAACACCTCGGGCTCGCGGGCCAGGGCGAGGCGGACGAACCGCTCGCCCTTCGACTTGGTGTTCCAGTAGAAGAAGGTGCCCGGCAGGACGTACACCTCCTCGTCGAAGAGGACGGCCTGGAGCTGGGTGGCGGTCAGGTGCTCGGCGGTGATCCGGAACCAGGCGACGCTGGTGCCGACGACCGGCTCCTGGAACTCCAGGATCGTGCCGCTGAGGGCGGCGCGGGCGGCGTCGCCGTTGGTCTTGATGATGTCGCGCACGGAGGCGAAGCCGTCGGTGATGGAGTCCTCGACGTACTGCGTGACCATGTTGAGGACGAAGGGCGAGACGTTCAGGAGGACGCTCGTGTGGAGGTTGTAGACCTCCTCCTGGATGTCCCGACTGGCGGTGATCATGGCGCACTTGGCGTCCTGGATCGGCCAGGTCTTCCCGGTGTCCTCCATGACCATGTACGTGACGCCGGACTCCTCCAGGAGCTTGTAGATGTCGACCCGGCCGACGCCCTCGTCGCAGAGCGCGAAGGAGGCGAAGCAGAAGTCCATGACGAGGACCTTGTCGTGGTCCACGCAGTAGCGGACGACCTCCCGGAAGCCCTCCAGCTTCTCGGCGAGCAGCGTGAAGCCGGTGGGGTTGTTCGGGTCGACGAGGTAGAGGGCGTCCGCGTCGACCTGCTCGACGAGCCGCTCGTAGATCGAGTCCTTGTCGTGCAGCGCGGACTCCGCGAGCGGGGAGATCGGCACCTGCATGTTGCGCAGCAGGTCGACGAGGTTGTCGAAGCAGGGCTCCACCAGCTGCACCGACTTGCCGCGCTGCTTGAGGAACATGCCGGCGACCATGGTCGAGACGCTGGCGGAGTACGACAGGAGCGTGCGGTCCATCGCCCGGGCGGTGGGCTGCTGGTGCAGGCGGAAGAAGGCGTCGATGAACTGGCGCTCGAAGTGGGCCTGCTGCTTCGACTCGGACTCGTGCCAGAGGTCGGGCAGCCGCCGCACGATCGCCTCCTGGGAGGCGGACTGCCGCTGGTGCGTGTGCGCGTCGGCAAGGTTGAACCGGGTCTTCAGCGCTTCGATCTCGTGCTGCGTGAGGTCGACGAAGGTGCTGACGTCTGCCTTGTCGGTCAACGACATGAAGAACTCCCGTGTCGATACGGATCTGCTTCCGGAATTCCGGCGGCGGGAACGACTTTAGGAGCTTCGAGCGCCCTTGCGAATAACGGCCGGGTCACGCAATTAATAATCACCGCGATGTTCTACGGACAAAAAAAAGGAACGACGGCCGGGCATTCCGCTAAAGGGAATGCCCGGCCGTCGTTCCGAAGATTAGGCAGCTCTTCGCTGCGAATTCAACTATTCGGTGGCGGCCCGCAGCAGGATGTCCTCGAACACCTTCGGGTCGTCCGAGTTGATGACCGGCCAGCCGATGCCGTAGCCGCCCTCCCAGCCCACGTCGATGCCCGGGTTGGCGTAGTCGGAGCCGTCGGACAGGAACAGGTGCGGGCTGCAGTTCACCCGGTCCGTACGGGACACGGCGGCGTGGTCGGAGAGCGTCCGGCGCGCCCGGCCGTCGTCCAGCGCCTCGGCGAGGGCGTCGACGTCGACCGCGCCGGTGTCCCTGGCCACGTCGAGGATCACCTTGCGGTGGCTGATGGTGCGCGACTCGGCCCAGAAGGCCCGGCGCAGCCCGAGGTCGAGCTGCTCCGAGGCGTGCAGGCTCTGCTCCTTCGCGGCGAGGACGGCCTCCAGGGCCGGCAGCGTCGTCGACGGGTAGGACCAGTCCTTGGCCTGCCACAGCTGCCAGCCGGCGGCCGGCTCCAGGCTGGCCATCCGGGCGACCTCGCTGTCGGTGCCGGGGCGCGGGCTCGGGGCCTCGTTGAGCAGTTCCAGCGGGAAGGCCCGCAGGTCGAAGGAGACCTGCTCCGCCAGGCCGAGCCGGGCGCGGGTGGCGTGCAGCCGGTGGATGGCGATGTGGGCGAAGGAGCACCAGATGTCGGAGAAGACGGTGACGACTCCGCGCGGCGGGGTCAGGTCGACGGTGGTCGGGTCGGGGCGGGTGGGGTCGGACATGGTTCTCCTCGGTTCGGGAAGCGGTCGGGCGGGGCTCAGCCGGCGGGGGACTCGTGGGCGTCGAGCGCCGCCTCGAGGTCGAGGTCGGCGCCGGGGAGCCAGGCGGGCAGGGAGGGGATGCGGGCGATGGCGTCGAAGAGCCGGGGCACCGCGTCCTCGCGGACGGTCGGCCCGTGGGCGCTGAGCAGTCGCGCGGGACGCAGTGCGGCCAGTTCGCGTACGGGCCGGAGGAACTTCTCCTCGTCGACCAGCGCGGTCCACGGGGCGATGGCCCGGTTCAGGACGTCGAACCCCTCGAAGAATTCCGCCTTGCTGAGATCGGCGAAGTCCTGGGTTATTTCCTCGACCACGGTCCCGAAGCTGTCGGAGCTGTAGAGCGTGCCGTCGGAATGGTCGAACACGGCGAGTGTCCCGGGTGAATCGAAGGTGGGCGGCCGGTGAAAACTCAGCTCTCGGTCGCCGATCTTCACGCGACTTCCGGGGTTCGCCGTCACCACCCGTTCCTGGGGAATGGAGAACTCTTCCGATATTCGCGTCAGTGATATCGCGTTGGTCAGCACCTTCGCGCGCGGCGCGGCCTCCAGGATCCGGGCCAGGGCGCCGGTGTGGTCGCGGTCGTCGTGGGTGACGACGATCCAGCGCAGCTCGGCCGGGTCGATCAGCGACCAGAGGGATTCCAGGAAGCCCTCCCGGTCGACGGGCATGCCCGTGTCCACGAGGAACGGCGTGTCGGACCGTACGAGAAAGGCGTTGACCGGCTGGTCGCCGAGGCCGGGTATGGGCAGCGCCGAGGGGAGGACGTGGATGTCCGGCCCGGCGGTGTAGGAGGCTTTCATGGCACATCCCTCGGTCGGGCGGTCAGACGAGCTGGATGGTCAGGGAGCCGGCGATCAGCAGGACGAGGCCCAGGGCGCGCGGCTTCGTCAGGGAGCGCTGCGGGAGCTTGAACAGGCCCTTGTGGTCGATCAGCGCCGAGGTGAGCTGCTGCCCCGTCACGGTGAGGGCGATGGTCACCGCCGCGCCGATGGTGGGCATGAGCAGGAAGGTGCCGGTGACGTAGGCGGCGGCGCACGCGCCACCGAGCCAGCCCCACCAGGGCATCTTCTTCAGCGGGGCGATCTTCGGCTTCGGCGTGCGACGGGTCACGTAGAGCACCAGCAGGACGACGGCGATCGTGAAGGTCGCCACCGCGAAGCTGATCACGGCGACGGTGATGGGCTCCTTCAGCTGGGCGCGGAGCTGGGCGTTGACCGCGCCCTGCACCGGCAGGACGGCTCCGGCGAGGACACCGAGCGCGAGCCAGCCGGCGCGACCGGCGCTCGACATCTTGGGGGCGCCGGGAGGGGCCGCCGCCTTCATGCCCCGGATGATCACGACGATGCCCGCGAGCACGGCGAGGGCGCCGATGACGATCCCGGGGTTGAGGTCCTGCTGTTCGAGGCCCAGGAGCCCGAAGAGGTCGAGGGCGAGCGAGGAGAACATCTGGCCGGTGACGAAGAGCCCGACGGCGGCGAGGGCGCCGAGCCGGGGGAACAGCAGGATGCCGCTGGTGATGTAGAGCGGACTGGCCAGCCCGCCGAGCAGCTGCCAGGGCTCCACGTCGGGCAGTTTGCCGAGCGCGCCGAGCGCTCCGGCCGCCACCGCGAGCACGGTGAGGAGCCCGGTCGCGACGCCGAGCTGGATGGTCGAGGCGCCGTACGGGGTGCCGACGGCGGAGTTGAGCTGGAGGTTCACCGAGGCCTGGACGGCCAGGAGGCAGCCGACCAGCAGGGCCGCGGCGAGGAGCGCGGTGTGCATCTGGATCTCCCTGGGGCGGGATGGGGAGCGGTAAGTGGACACTGAGTCCGTTTAGCATGCCACGGGAGAGTCCAAGCGGACAAGGTGTCCACTTATTCCTCGGGGAAGTAAGGTCTGGTCCATGAGCGACGACGAGCAGCGAGGTCGTGGAGCCTCCTCCGTGCACCGGGTCGGCGGGCTCCTCGGCGATCTGCAGGCGGCGGACGAACAGCCGGTCGCGCCGCGCAGACGCGCGGACGCGGAGCGGAACCGTGCCCAGATCCTGGCCGCCGCCGAGCAGCTCTTCGCCGAGCAGGACCCCCGGTCGGTCACCATGGACCGGATCGCCAAGGCGGCCGGCGTGGGCCGCGCCACGCTCTACCGGAGCTTCCCCGACCCGGCCTCCGTCGCCGTCGCGCTCCTCGACGAGCACGAGCGCCGGCTCCAGGGCCAGCTGATCTACGGACCGCCGCCGCTCGGCCCCGGGGCGCCCGCGGGGGAGCGGCTCGCGGCGTTCTACCTCGCCATGCTCGACCTGCTGGAACGTCATCTGCCGTTGGCGCTGGGGGCGGAGACCGGGGCCGCGCGCTTCAGGACGGGCGCGTACGGATTCTGGCGCGTGCACGTCCGTACGCTGCTCGTCGACCACGGGGTCGAGGACCCGGACCCGATGATCGACATCGCGCTCAGCCCGCTCGCGCCGGAGCTCTTCCAGTTCCAGCGGCACGAACTCGGCCTGTCCACCGAACGGATCGGCCGCTCGCTGACGGCCTTCGCCCGCCAGCTGCTGCGCTCGGGGCACGGGAACTGACGGTGTGACGTCCTCCGCCGGACAGGCCCTAGGGCATCGCGGTCGAGGTGCCGGGCTCCTGGGCCGAACGCGCGGCGGGTGCGGAGGCCGAGGCCGGGGCGGAAGCCGCGGCGGGGGCGGCGGCCGGGGCCGGCGCGGCTGCGGTGAGCGGCGCGGACGTCGTGGCCGGGACGGAAGCGGTGAGCGGCGCGGACGTCATGGCCGGCGCGGCGGCCGTGAGCGGTGCTGATGTCGTGGCCGGTACGGAAGCCGTGAGCGGCGCGGAAGCCGTGACCTGGGCGGCGGCCGTGGACGGGAACGCCGTCGGCGCCGGGAACGTCGTCGTGGCGATCGTCTTGACGGTCGCCTTCGTGGGCCGGGGCCGCCGGGTGGCCGGGTGGACCAGGCCCGGCAGGATCAACTCCCAGATGCGGCGCAGGCGTTCCTCCGCCGGTCCGAGGATGGCGCCGGTCCCGGTCGGCGGCCAGGTCTCGTCGTCGGCCGCCGCGCTCGGCGAGCGCATCTCCAGCTCCACGCCGGTGATCACGTAACCGATCAGGGCCGCCACCGCCGTCGCGTCCACCCCGGGGCGTAACGCCTGCTCCGCGGCGGCGTACCGGGCGAGGCGGGCGACCTCACGCCGCCAGGGACAGTCCCCGGACGACGGTAAGGGGCCGGTGGCGTCCAGCTCGCGGGCCAGCCGCTCGCCCGCCCGCGCCGCGTGGTCGGTCTCGAAGAGCCGGATCAGCGCGTGCGTGGTGAGCACCAGCTTGTCGATCGCGGTGCCGCCCACGCCCTCCGTGGACAGGCAGGCCGACTCGACCGTGGTCCGGGTGACCGCCCGGGCCCGGCCCCGTACGGCGGTCGCCAGGTCCGCCTTGGTCGCGAAGTGGAAGACGAGGGCTCCGGTGGTCACCCGGGCCTCGCCGGCGATCCTGGCGAGCGACGCACGTTCGTAGCCGAGTCCGTCGAAGACTCGCGCGGCGGCCGACAGGATCTCCTGTCTCGTCCGTTCCGCCCGCTGTTGAATCGCCATGTGCTCCCCCTGGGCTTGCGAGAAGGCGCCGGAGCGTAATGTTCCGGCTCGCGCCTGTGACCGTTTCGAAACTATCCGGCCGGGCGGCGGCGAAACGTGCCGTCCGGCGCCTCAGGCCGGAAACGGAGCTTGACGGGCACCTCCTCCCCAGGTCGCGGGCGGGCGAGGAGCGGAACCCGCCCGCGAAGTGACCGGAACCATGGCCATGACCTGTCAGGTGGATTCGGCCGTTCCGGGAGCGGTGGCCGCGCGCGACCGGGAACGCGACACGGCCACGCCCGCCAGGCAGAGCGCGCCCCCGGCGAGCGTGAGCGGCCCCGGCAGCTCGCCGAGGAGGGCCCAGGCGAGGAGGACGACGAGGGCGGGTACGGCGTACGTCGTCGCGCCCATCCGGCCCGCGGTCGTACGGGCCAGGGCGTACGCCCAGGTCGTGAAGGCGAGCGCGGTCGGGAACACCCCCAGGTAGAGCATGTTCAGGGTCGCCGACAGCGGGGCCCGGCCCGCCTCCTCGACGAGCTGCCCGGCGAACGGCAGACAGGCCACCGCGCCCACCAGACAGCCGAAGGTCGTCACCTGGAGCGCGCTGCCGTGCGCGAGCGCCGGCTTCTGGGCCACGACCCCGCCCGCGTACGCCGCCGCCGCGACCAGGCAGAGCAGCACGCCCAGCACCGAGGCGTGCGAGCCGGACCCGGAAGACCCGGCTGACATGGAGAGGCCCACGGCCACCGCGCCGGCGAAGGAGACGGCCATGCCCGCGATCAGCCGGGGCGGCAGCGACTCCTTCAGGAACCGCGCGCCGAGCAGCGCGATCAGGATCGGCCCGATGTTCACCACCATCGCCGCCGTACCCGCGTCGACCTCCTGCTCGCCCCAGTTGAGGACCACCATGTAGACGCCGAACCAGAGCAGCCCCGAGATCAGGATCCCGCGCCAGGCCGCCCGTGGAGGCAGCCCCTCCCGCCGGATCAGGAGGACGCAGCCGAGGACGAGGGCCCCGGCGAGGAGCCGCCCGAGGGCGAGCGCGCCGGGGGAGTAGGCCGCCCCGGCACTGCGGATGGAGACGAAGGCGGAGGCCCAGAGGACGACGGTGACACCGGCGGCGGCGAGCGCGAGGCGCGAGGTTCGGTTCTGCATGGCTCGACCGTAGGGCGCGGACGGTTCGGCGCTCACCGCAATATCGGAGGGTGGGCGACGGCCGGGCCCGCCCGGCCCGACGCAGGGCCGTGGGAGCCGGGCGGGCAGGGCAAGGCGCAGGGCCGTGGGAGCCGGGCGGGCAGGGCAAGGCGCAGGGCCGTGGGAGCCGGGCGGGCAGGGCAAGGCGCAGGGCCGCCGGAGCCGGGCCCGCCCGGCTCAGCGCAGGGTCGTCGGGGCGATGCCCAGCGACTCGTACAGCGCGGACTCGCCCTCCGCCGTCACCTTCACGGCCCGCTCGGACCCGATCCGCACGCACCACCCGGTGTCCAGCGCGTGGCGGCAGAGCGCGGCGCCCGCGGTCCCCGCGAGGTGCGGCCGGCGCTCGGTCCAGTCGAGGCAGCCGCGCGCGACGGGCCGCCGCCCCGTGCGGACGAGGGGGACGCCCAGCTCCTCGAACCACGCCACGCCCCGGTCCGTGAGCGCGAACCCGGTGTCCTGGCGCAGTAGTCCGCGCGCGGTCATCGCCTCGGTGATCGTGATCCCGAGCCGCCCGGCGAGGTGGTCGTAGCAGGTCCGCCCCCTGGCCATGGCCTGCCCGGCGCTCGCGGCCCGCAGTGAGCGGGCCGGCGCCGCCACCCGGGGCTCCGACCGGGCGGCCAGGTCCTCGACGAGGTGCGCGATCCCCGGGTCGGCCAGGCGGACGTACCGGTGCCTGCCCTGCCGTTCCTCCGTGAGCACCCCGCCCGCGACGAGCTTGCCGAGGTGCTCGCTGGCGGTGGACGGGGCCACGCCCGCGTGACGGGCGAGCTCCCCGGCCGTCCAGGCCCGTCCGTCGAGCAGGGCGAGCAGGAACGCGGCGCGGCTCTCGTCCGCGAAGAGCGCCGCGAGCGCGGCGAGATCACTGGCTGCCATGGCCCCAGGGTCCCGCACTCACCGTTCGGCGGTCGCCGAAACGTCGCCTGCCGTCCCGGACCGCACCAGGGACTCGTACTGGATCCGCAGCCCGTCGAGCAGGGCGCGCAGGCCCGTCTCGAAGGCGCGCTCGTCGACCTTCTGGCGGTGCTCGGCAAGGAGGTGGGCCTGACCGAGGTGCGGGTAGTCGGCCGGGTCGTAGGCCGTCTCGTCGTCGACGAAGCCGCGGGCGAAGGAGCCGAGGGCGGAGCCGGTGACGAAGTACCGCATCAGCGCGCCGATGGAGGTGGCCTGGGCCGGCGGCCAGCCCGCCCGGACCATCGCGCCGAAGACCGCGTCGGCGACGCGCAGGCCCGCCGGGCGGCGGCCGGGGCCCTGGGCGAGGACCGGGACGATGTGCGGGTGGTCGGCGAGGGCCGCGCGGTAGGAGACCGCCCAGTCGTGCAGCGCCGTGCGCCAGTCGCGGCCGTCGGTCTCCTCGAACATCGACAGGTCGATCTTCGCGCTCACCGCGTCCGCGATCGCGTCGAGGATCTCGTCCTTCGTGCGGAAGTGGTTGTAGAGCGAGGGGCCGCTCACCCCGAGTTCGGCCGCGAGCCGCCGGGTGGAGAGCGCGGCGAGCCCCTCCGCGTCCACGAGCGCACCCGCCGTCTCCACGATGCGGTCTCGGCTGAGCAGGGGCTTGCGCGGTCGGGCCATGGCGCACATAGTAGGCCCGCACCGCAAAAACTAGCAGTGGTAATTAAATGGCCGAGTGGGGTGGCACCGCATGAATCTGGAACTGAGCGAGGAGCAGGAAGCCGTACGGCGGCTCGCCGAGGACTTCGTCGCGCGCGAGGTCACCCCGCACGCCGTCGCGTGGGACCGCGCCGAGGAGGTGGACCGGGCGATCGTGAAGAAGCTCGGCGCCGTCGGCTTCCTCGGGCTCACCCTCCCGGAGGAGTACGGAGGTTCGGGCGGCGACCACCTCGCGTACTGCCTCGTCACCGAGGAGCTCGGCCGCGGCGACTCCTCCGTGCGCGGCATCGTCTCCGTCTCCCTCGGCCTGGTCGCCAAGACCCTCGCCGCCTGGGGCACCGAGGAGCAGAAGCGGGCCTGGCTGCCCCGGCTCGCCGCCGGCGAGGCGCTCGGCTGCTTCGGCCTCACCGAGCCGGGCACCGGATCCGACGCCGGGAACCTCACCACCCGCGCGGTCCGCGACGGCGACGACTACGTCGTGAACGGCACCAAGATGTTCATCACCAACGGCACCTGGGCCGATGTCGTCCTGCTCTTCGCCCGCACCAATGACACCCCGGGACACAAGGGCGTCTCCGCCTTCCTCGTCCCCACGGACACCCCCGGCCTCACCCGCCGCGCCGTCCACGGCAAGCTCGGCCTGCGCGGCCAGGCCACCGCCGAACTGGTCCTGGAGGACGTCCGCGTCCCGGCCGCCGCGATGCTCGGCCCCGAGGGCAAGGGCTTCACCGTCGCCATGTCCGCCCTCGCCAAGGGCCGCATGTCCGTCGCGGCCGGCTGCGTCGGCATCGCGCAGGCCGCGCTCGACGCCGCCGTGCGCTACGCGGGGGAGCGCGAGCAGTTCGGCAAGCCCATCGCCTCGTACCAGCTCGTCCAGGAGCTGATCACCGACATCGCCGTGGACGTCGACGCCGCCCGGCTGCTCACCTGGCGGGTCGCCGACCTGATCGACCGGGGCCGGGACTTCGCCACCGCCGCCTCCAAGGCGAAGCTGTACGCCTCCGAGGCCGCCGTGCGTGCGGCGAACAACGCCCTCCAGGTCTTCGGCGGTTACGGCTACATCGACGAGTACCCGGTCGGCAAGCTGCTCCGCGACGCGCGCGTCATGACCCTGTACGAGGGCACCAGCCAGATCCAGAAGCTCATCATCGGACGGGCGCTGACGGGGGTCTCGGCCTTCTGACGACTGAACGGACGACGGAAGCGGCATGCGAACCGACATCTGAGTACCTCGCGGTACCCCGCTGAGTACGCGGACGGATGTGGCGCCCGCCACATCCGTCGGATGCTGTCGGCATGAGCGACACACCGGTCAAGCAGCAGAACACCGCGGCCTACTACGCGCAGGCCGTCCTCTCCTTCGGGATCGCCCTCGCGGCCGTGGCCATCGGGATCTTCCAGCTGGAGGCCAGCGCCTGGGTGCGGGCCTTCCTCGCCGTCGCGGTCCTCTACCTCACGACCTCGGCCTTCACGCTCGCCAAGGTCGTCCGCGACCGCCAGGAGGCCGGCCAGATCGTCAGCCGCGTCGACCAGGCCCGCCTGGAGAAGCTCCTCGCCGAGCACGACCCCTTCCAGAAGCTCTGAGCGATCGATCTCCGAGCCGCCGATCTCTAAGCGCTTGCTCACCCTCGTTGTATGGTGTTCGTCCTGACGGGGTCCGAGAGGGAGTGTGGGATGAGCGCGGCGGAGGAGACGCCCGGGGGCGAGGACATGCCCTGGGGCGAGGTCACGCCCGAGGCGGCCCGGCGACTGCTGGTGGCCGCCGTCGAGGCGTTCGCCGAGCGCGGCTACCACGCCACCACCACCCGGGACATCGCGGGCCGCGCCGGCATGAGCCCGGCCGCGCTCTACATCCACTACAAGACCAAGGAAGAGCTGCTCCACCGGATCAGCCGCATCGGCCACGACAAGGCCCTGGAGATCCTCCGGGCCGCGGCCGACGGCGACGGCACGGCCGCCGAGCGGCTCGCCGACGCCGTGCACTCCTTCGTCCGCTGGCACGCCGAGCGCCACACGACCGCGCGGGTCGTGCAGTACGAGCTCGACGCCCTGGGCCCCGAGCACCGCGCCGAGATCGTGGAGCTGCGCAGGCAGTCCGACGCCGCGGTGCGGCGGATCATCGACGAGGGCGTCGCGGCGGGCGAGTTCGTGGTGCCGGACGTGCCCGGCACCACGGTCGCGGTGCTCTCCCTCTGCATCGACGTCTCGCGCTGGTTCAACACCCAGGGCCGCCGGACGCCCGACGAGGTCGGCGCGCTCTACGCCGACCTCGTGCTGAGGATGGTCGGGGTTCAGAAGTAGTAGCGGGAGACCGACTCGGCGAAGCAGACCGGCTTGTCGGCGCCCTCGCGCTCCACGGTCACCGCCGCCGTCACCTGCACGCCGCCGCCGGCCTCCTCGACCTTCGTGAGGACGGCCGTGGCGCGCAGCCGCGAGCCGACCGGTACGGGGGACGGGAACCGCACCTTCTCGGTGCCGTAGTTGAGGCCCATCTTCATGCCCTCGACCCGCAGGACCTGCGGGACGAACAGCGGCAGCAGCGACAGCGTCAGATAGCCGTGCGCGATCGTCGCGCCGAACGGGCCGTCGGCGGCGCGCTCCGGGTCGACGTGGATCCACTGGTGGTCGCCGGTGGCCTCGGCGAAGAGGTCGATGCGCTTCTGGTCGATCTCCAGCCAGTCGCTGTACCCCAACTGCTCGCCGACCCCCGCGCGCAGCTCCTCGGCGGAGGTGAAGATCCTCGGCTCGGCCATGTTCCTCGTCCCTTCTCGTACGACATACCGCTTGGTATCTAAGCGCTTGCTCAGCATGTGGGGTACGACGGCCGGTGTCAACGGCCGCCCCTGAAGGGCCAGTAGGGTCGCGGAGTGCCGCAGATTCCAGAGAAGATCCACGAGCTCACCGTCGGCCAGCTCTCCGCCCGTAGCGGGGCCGCCGTCTCCGCCCTGCACTTCTACGAGGCCAAAGGGCTCATCAACAGCCGCCGCACCACGGGCAACCAGCGCCGCTACGGCCGCGACACCCTGCGCCGGGTCGCCTTCGTCCGGGCCGCGCAGCGCGTCGGCATCCCCCTCGCCACGATCCGCGACGCGCTCGCCCGGCTCCCCGAGGAGCGCACCCCCACGAACGAGGACTGGGCGCAGCTCTCGGCGGCCTGGCGCACGGAACTCGACGCGCGCATCACACAGCTGGGCCGGCTGCGCGACCACCTGACGGACTGCATCGGCTGCGGCTGCCTGTCCCTGGAGACCTGCGTCCTCTCCAACCCCGACGACGTCTTCGGCGAGCGGATGTCCGGCTCCCGACTCCTCCCGGTCCGCCGGCCCGCCGACGAGACCTAGGGGGTGTCCGGGGCGAGTGCCGCCGTGACCAGTTCGGCGGGGGAGCGGGCGCGGGTGCCGTCCGGCAGGAGCAGGGTGTCGGACAGTCCGATCCGGGTGCCGAGCCCGAGGCGGCGGGCCAGGCGCAGCACCGGCCACGTACCGCCGTCCACGCCGTGGAGCAGGACCGGCGGCCCGGACGGGACGCCGAGGCCGTCGAGCAGGGCCCGGGCCGTGGCCACGGCCGTCGCCGGGTCCGGGTCGGCGACCTCCGCGCGGACCCGCAGCACGCGGGCCGCCAGGGGCGAGCGCGCGAACCGCGCCGGGCCGTCCGTGCCCGACCGCACTCCGGCCTCGACGCCGACTCCGCGCTCCAGGAGCGCCGCCGCCACCTCCTCCGCGCCCGGCTCGTGCCAGTCGACCGAGGCGTGGTCCGGCGGTTCCGGGAGGACGGCCCAGGAACGCACCCGCTCGACCCGGCGCCCGGGATCGGGCTCGGCGGACGCACTCGCCGTCACCCCCACGGGCACGGCGACGGCCGCCCTGACCGCCGTCAGGACCGGCGCGAGCACCCGCGGCGAGAGGGACTCCGCACCGCAGGGCGTCCGCGGGTGCACCCGCACGTCCCGCGCGCCCGCCGCCACCGCCAGGGCCGCGGCCTCGGCCATCGACTCCGGCGACATCGGCCACATCGGCACCCCGGCCGCGGCCCCCGGCCCCCGTGACCCGTTGAGGCACACCTGAAGCGCGGCCTCTTCCGTGCTCACGCCGCCGGAGCCAGCGGCCGGCGCCGCTCCCCGCGGGCGCGGGCCAGCGCGCCCGACGTCAGCACCGCGCGCGGGACGCCCACGCCGCAGTCCCCGCACACCGGACCGAGCCACGGCTCGTACGTGTCCCCCGGCCCCGCCCGCCACTCGATCCGCGGCCCCGCGCACACCGGACAGCGCTCGCCCGGGCCGTCCTCCAGGGCGGCGATCAGCCGGCGCAGCACCTCCGGCAGCGGGTCCGACGGGTGCACCGCCGGGTCGCCGCACCGCACCACCCCGTTGCCGCCCCAGACGCGCCGGTGCCAGTCGTCGACCGCGCCGAGCCCGCGCAGCCCGTCGTGCTTCTCGCGCCGCCGCCGGGCGGCGAACTGCTCCTCGTACGCGAGCCACACGGCCCGCGCCTCCTCCAGCTCGTCGAGAGCGGCCACGAGCCGCCCCGGATCGAGCTCCCGGTCCTCGGGACCGAACCTGTGCCTGCGGCACAGATGGTCCCAGGTCGCCCTGTGCCCGTAGGGCGCGAAGCGCTCCAGACACTTGCGCAGCGAGTACCTGCGCAGCGCCGTGTCGCACCCGGGATCACGCACCTGTCTCGCGAGACTCCGGAAACCGGCCATCTCTCGCCACCTCCGTCGCTGGTCCTACCGCGGTATCAGAGGGACGAACGAGTGGCCCGCCGTGTTCCATCGAAATTCGGATGGCACCCATCAACGGGGCGGAAGGGATCATCGAAACCCAGCGGAACGCGCGCGTCCGATGAGGTCGACGTGCGCGTCCGACGGGGTCGCGTGCGCGTGCGAAGGGATCGCGTGCGCGTTCGACGGGGCTACGGGCGGCCCGCCCGGGCCGCCGACACCACCACCCGGGCCAGCTCGGGACGGCGGATGTCGGTGTGCGAGCGGACCACCTCCGCCGCGTCCACGTTCACGCACCCCGAGCCGGGCACGCCCTCGTACGGCACGTCCGCCACGGTCCGCCGCGCCGTCCCCGGCACCGCCTGGACGCCGTCGTGCCCGATCGCGCCCCAGCGCGGGTCGTCCGAGCCGAGCAGGCCGACCGACGGACCGCCTGCCGGACTCCCCGATGCACCGCCTGCCGGAACGGCCGCCGGACCACCCGCCGGACCGGCCGTACGACCGCCCGCCGGACCGGCCAGCGACTCGGAGTCGCCCGCGAGGCGGGACGCCAGCGGGTACATCACCCCGAGCGCCGTGTCGTGCCGCGAGTAGCAGGCCACCACCGGACCGCGCACCCGGCGCTGCATGTCCCGCAGCGCACCGGACCGCCGGGGGTCGTGCGGCAGCCGGGCGGCGAAGGCGTAGTGCGAGAAGGCGCCCTGAAGCAGGGTCACGGAGGCCACCGGCCGCGCCCCCTCCGGAAGGCCCCGCAGCGCGTACGCCACGAGCCGGGCGCCCATGCTGTGCCCCACGAGGTGGACGCGCAGACCGGGGGCCGTGCGGGCGACCTCGCCGAGCAGCGGCCCGAGCCCGAACTCGCCGACCCGGCCCGCCCGCCGCTTCATCACGTAGTACGTGGCCTGCCGCAGCGCCTCCCTGGCCCCCTTCCAGTACCGCTTGAGCCCCTCCCCGAAGCCCTCCTCCGCACCGCGGCCCTCCAGGGCCTCGGTGAACAGGGCGCACACCGCCACCGGATCCGCCACCAGGAACTCCGGCACGGGCTCCGCGACCCCGGAGACGCCCTCCGCGCCCCCGGACACGCCGGTCAGCTCCCTCAGGAGCTCCCCGAACTCGGCGAACGCGGCCTCGTCCGCCGGAGCGAGCGCCAGCAGCTCGGCGAGCCGCCCGAGGACCGGCTCCTTCTCCGGGAGGACCGTCACGAGCGCCCGGTAGTCGGGCACCGGCTCGTCCGTGAACATCATCGAGGGCCAGATCACCCCCGCGTACCCGGCCTCGACCCCGGGCCCGAAAAGCCCGGGGAAGGGGGCGAAGAAGTCCGAGCAGAGGCGGGTGGCTCCGGACGGGGAGCTGTTCCACCCGTGCGCGAGCAGCACCAGGTCCGTCACCCCCTGCCGGGCCAGTGCCGCGAGGGCCGCGGACTGTCCCGCCGGCCCGTCGCCGTCCTTGTCGAAGGTGATCTCCCGGTACGGTTCCACACTCATCCCGGTCACGGCCCGACCGTCCCTCCACGTCGAGGTGGCCGCCGCGCCGAGGGCGCGCGGGTGCGCGGGCAGCGGCTCCACGGCCAGCATGCCCGCGCGGGGACCCGTCCAGACGTGCCGGGGCCGCCCTCCTGGCGCGCCGTCAGCGCCGGCCGCGTGGTCACGCAGCCGGCGTGTGGTCACGCGGCCGGCGCACCCGCGCCGTCAGCGCAGCCGCGCCGCCGAGACCCGCGGGAAGTGGATCAGCAGGTCGTACGAGGCGGGGAGCCGAAGGGTCACGACATCGCCCGGCCAGGGGTACGCCGTCCCGATGTGCCGGACCGGCCGGGGCACGGCGAGCCAGTTGCGTGCCGCCGGGGTCGTCCGGCGCAGGTCCAGGTAGAAGGCGCCGGGGGAGACCCGGTCCAGGGTGGCGGAGTGGCTGTCGGGGCCGAGGGGGCCGACGGTGAAGGCCCGCAGCGGCTCGCCCGGAGCCTCGGTGTCGTGCGCGTTGAACGAGCCCTGCCCGAAGGTCGCGCCGACGCTCACGTAGTCCTTGCCGAGGAGGTCCCGCAGGAAGGCGCCCTGGAGCCGCGGGTACTGGTCCGGCTTCGGTGTCACGTACCCGACGTGCCCGTTGTGCGCCGAGAGCACGATCCGGTCGCCGGTCTGCCGCTGCCACCACACGGTGTTCTCCGCCATGACGCGGTCCCGGTAGAGCATCGCCTCGGCGACGCCCGTCTCCGACAGGATGTCGTACGAGAACTCGGTGCCGACCTGGGCGATGGCACGCGCGTGCTGCACCGCCCAGACGTGCGCCTCCCGCGCCCCCGGGCCCGTGCCGGGCGCCTGCTCCTCCAGGAGCGCGAGCGCCCGGTTCACGTCGGCGGACATCCGCTGCCGCTCGGGGCGCGGCTTGACCAGGTACGCCTTCATCCAGGGCTCGACCCCGCCGGAGGGCCGCGACGCCCGGTACAGCTCCCGGAAGCGGGGGAGGAGCGCGGGACGCGTGCGGGCCACGTACGAGGTGACGGCGTCGAAGAGGTTCGGCCCGGCGTAGCCGAGGTCGTTGCCCATGAAGCGGACCTGGTGCCCGGGGTGGAGCCGGTTGTACTTCCGCATCCACTGGAACAGGTCGAGGTACTCCTCGGTGTTCCAGAGGCGGTACGACTCCTGGAACTCGTCCCGCATGATCGCGCGGATGTCGCCCCGCCCGGTGCGGACCCACTCGTCGACGAGGAGCCCGGTCGACCAGTTGGCCTCCAGGGCGAAGGTGGTGAAGCCCCGCTCCTCCACGAGGTGCTCGAAGATCCGGTGCTTGGTCTCGAAGAACTCGCCCGAGCTGTGGGTGGCCTCGCCGATGCCGACGACCTTGGCCGAGCCGATCATCCGGTCGAGCGGGCGCAGGTCGGTCAGGGGGTGGGCGGAGCGGGCGAGTTCCCGGGCGGGGTCGGGGGCGGGCCGGCCGGCCGCACCGGCGGCGGGCGTCAGGGCGCCGAGGCAGGCGGCGACCAGCACCCCGACGAGGACCGGGCCGCCGCGGGAGGAGCGGCGCCGTAAGGAGAGCTTCCTGAGGTTCCTGAGGTTCATGGGGCAAGCCTCGTCGGCGGGACGCCCCGGGGGACATCCCGCCCGCCCCCGTGCCGACAGGGGGGTTGACCCCCGTGAACCGGGGGTCAACCCCCGTCAGCGGTAGAGCAGATGCTCCCGCCGCACCGCCCGGAAGGCCGCCAGGTCCGCCTCCCACGCTCCGACGACCTCGTCGGTGTCCGCGCCCGCGTCGATCAGGGTCCGTACCCGGGTCGAGCCGGTCAGCTTGTCGATCCAGTTGTCCGGGCGCCAGGCGAAGCCCGGCCACGAGCTCCGGGCGGTGACCAGGAGCCCGACCCCGGTCCGTACCGGGTCGAAGGAGTCCCGGTCGTCGACGTGCAGCTGCACCCCGCCCACGGTCTTCCCCTGGAACTTGGAGAAGGTCGGGGCGAAGTACGCCTCGCGGAAGCGGACTCCGGGCAGGCCGAGGGCGTTCGCCGCCTCCGCCCACCGCCGGTCGACCCCTTCCGCGCCGAGCAGCTCGAAGGGGCGGGTCGTGCCCCGGCCCTCGGACAGGTTCGTCCCCTCGAAGAGGCACGTGCCGGAGTAGACGAGCGCGGTGTCCGGCGTCGGCATGTTCGGGCTCGGCGGCACCCAGGGCAGCCCGGTCGCGTCGAAGAACGCGCCGCGCCGCCACCCCGTCATGCGGACGGTCTCCAGGGCCACGGGCGTCGCCAGGAACTCCGCGTTGAAGAGCAGGGCCAGCTCGGCCACCGTCATGCCGTGCGCCTGCGCGATCGGCTCGCGCCCGACGAACGTCGCGAACGCCCGGTCGAGGACGGGGCCGAGCGCCGCCCGCCCGGTGACCGGGTTCGGCCGGTCGAGGACCACGAACCGCTTCCCGGCGAGCGCGGCGGCCACCATGCAGTCGTACAGCGTCCAGATGTACGTGTAGAAGCGCGCGCCGACGTCCTGGATGTCGAAGACGACCGTGTCCACCCCGGACGCCGTGAAGACGTCCGCCAGCGGCTGTCCGCTCTTCAGGTACGTGTCGTAGACCGGCAGCCCGGTCGCCGGGTCGTCGTACCGGCCCTCGGATCCGCCGGCCTGGGCGGTGCCCCGGAAGCCGTGCTCGGGGCCGAAGACGGCGACCAGGTCGACCCGTTCGTCGGCGTGCATCACGTCCACGACGTGCCGGGCGTCGGCGGTGATGCCGGTCGGGTTGGTGACGACGCCGACCCGCTCGCCGGCCAGCAGGGCGTACCCGTCCGCCGCGAGCCGCTCGAAGCCGGTCCGCACGCGGCCGTGGCCGGAGGCGGGGGAGTGGCCGGGGGCGGAGGCGGACGCGGAGGTGGGGGCGGCTGCGGCCGCGGCGGTGGACGCGGTGGCCGCCACCGCCCCGACGGCCCCTCCGGCGGCCAGCAGACTCCGTCGCGACAGGCTCATGGAACCCCCTCGGGGTGATCGGGATGACATGGGCACGCACGCTAGCGCTCCTGACCGCCCCGGGGAACGAGGCGTGCGGAACGGGTCTTCCGCCACTCCATACCGACTGGTTAGTCTGTCCGGGTCGTCACAGCCGAGAGGTGGGTCCATGAACGCGGACACGAACGAGCTCCGGGGCGCCGGTGTGGTGGTCACGGGAGCGGGCGGCGGGATCGGCGCGGCCCTCGCCCGCCGCTTCGCCGCCGAAGGGGCCCGGGTCGTCGTCAACGACCTCGACCCCGTCCGTACCAAGGCCGTCGCCGAGGAGATCGGCGCGCTCGCCGTCCCGGGCGACGCCTCCGCCGTCGTCGACGAGGCCCGCGAGGCCCTCGGCGGCACCATCGACGTCTGGTGCGCCAACGCCGGCCTCTCCTCGCCCGGCGACGCCTTCGCCGACGAGGACGTCTGGGCCGCCGCCTGGGACGTCAACGTGATGGCCCACGTCCGCGCGGCCCGCGCCCTGCTCCCCGGCTGGCTGGAACGCGGCAGCGGCCGCTTCGTCTCCACCGTCTCCGCCGCCGGACTGCTCACCATGATCGGCGCGGCCCCGTACAGCGTCTCCAAGCACGGCGCGTACGCCTTCGCCGAGTGGCTCTCCCTGACCTACCGCCACCGCGGCCTCAAGGTCCACGCGATCTGCCCCCAGGGCGTCCGTACGGACATGCTCACCGCCGCCGGATCGGCCGGCGATCTCGTCCTCGCCCCCACCGCCATCGAGCCCGAGGACGTGGCCGACGCCCTCCTCGACGCCATCGCCGCCGACCGGTTCCTCGTCCTGCCCCACCCCGAGGTCGCCGCCTACTACCGCAACCGCGCCACCGACCCCGAGCGCTGGCTCGGCACCATGAACCACGTCCAGCGCACATGGGAGACGGGCGCCCGCTAGCCGGGGCCGCGGCGGATGGGAAGATCTACGGACGGGAACGGTGTTCCCCCGACCAGGAACGATCACGACGGAAGGCGGCGGAGCATGGCCAGGACGACGGACGAGAGCGGGGCACCGGTCCCCCAGAGGCTCCTCGCCGCCGCCACCCGGCTCTTCGCGGAGCAGGGTTACGACCGCACTTCCGTCCAGGAGATCGTCGAGGCAGCCGGGGTCACGAAGGGCGCCCTCTACCACTACTTCGGCTCCAAGGAGGACCTCCTCCAGGAGGTCTACTCCCGGGTCCTGCGCCTCCAGCAGGAGCGGCTCGACGCCTACGCGAAGGCCGACGCGCCCGTCGCGGACCGGCTGCGCGGCGCCGCCGCCGACGTCGTCGTCACCACGATCGAGAACCTCGACGACGCCGCCATCTTCTTCCGCTCCATGCACCACCTCAGCCCCGAGAAGAACAAGCAGGTCAGGGCCGAGCGGCGGCGCTACCACGAGCGGTTCAGGGCGCTGATCGAGGAGGGCCAGCAGTCCGGGGTGTTCTCCTCGGCGACCCCCGCCGACCTGGTCGTCGACTACCACTTCGGCTCGGTGCACCACCTGTCGACCTGGTACCGCCCGGACGGCCCGCTCACCCCCGCGCAGGTGGCCGACCACCTGGCCGACCTCCTGCTGCGGGCCCTGCGCCCGTGACCGGCGCGTAGCCGTCGGCCCCTCGCCGCCCGTGACCGGCGGGAGCCGCCCGGCTCCTCGCTACAGGTACTTCTTCAGCTCCCGGCGGGCCAGCGACCGCTGGTGCACCTCGTCCGGCCCGTCCGCGAGCTTCAGCGTCCGCGCCGCCGCCCACAGCTCGGCCAGCGGGAAGTCCTGCGAGACCCCGCCCGCCCCGTGCGCCTGCACGGCCTTGTCGATGATGTCGACCACCGCGCGCGGGGTCGCGATCTTGATGGCCTGGATCTCGGTGTGCGCGCCCCGGTTGCCGACGGTGTCCATGAGCCAGGCCGTCTTGAGGACGAGCAGCCGCAGCTGCTCGATCGTCACCCGGGCGTCCGCGATCCAGTTCTGCACGACGCCCTGCTGGGCGAGCGGCTTCCCGAACGCGGTCCGGGTGACCGCACGCCGGCACATCAGCTCGACGGCACGCTCGGCCATCCCGATGAGCCGCATGCAGTGGTGGATGCGGCCGGGGCCGAGGCGGGCCTGCGCGATGGCGAAGCCGCCGCCCTCCTCGCCGACCAGGTGCGACGCGGGGACGCGGACGCCGTCGAACACCACCTCGGCGTGACCGCCGTGGTAGTGGTCCTCGTACCCGTACACCCGCATGGCGCGCCGCACCTCGACACCGGGGGTGTCGCGCGGCACGAGGATCATCGACTGCTGGCGGCGGAGGTCCGTCCCGTCCGGGTCGGTCTTGCCCATGACGATGAAGACCTTGCAGTCGGGGTTCATCGCCCCGGAGATGTACCACTTGCGTCCGTCGACGACGTACGTGTCGCCGTCCCGCCGGATCCGGGTCTCGATGTTCGTCGCGTCGGAGGAGGCGACCTCGGGCTCGGTCATCGCGAAGGCCGAGCGGATCTCGCCCGAGAGGAGCGGCTCCAGCCACTGCTTCTTCTGCGCCTCGTCGCCGAACTGGGCGAGCAGCTCCATGTTCCCGGTGTCCGGGGCCGCGCAGTTGAGGGCGGTCGGGGCGAGGTGCGGGCTGCGGCCGGTGATCTCGGCGAGCGGCGCGTACTGGAGGTTGGTCAGCCCGGCCCCGTACTCGGCGTCGGGAAGGAAGAGGTTCCACAGGCCCTGCCGCTTGGCCTCGGCCTTGAGGTCCTCGACGACCTGCGGGGTGTCCCAGGGCGAGGCGAGCAGCGCCCGCTGCTCCTCGGCGACGGCCTCGGCGGGGTACACGTGCTCGTCCATGAAGGCGAGGAGTTTCGCCCGCAGTTCCTCGGTGCGGGCGTCGTACGCGAAGTCCATGGCGGATCAGCCTTCCTGGAGGGTGGTGAGGCCGTGCTCGATGAAGACGGGGACGAGTTCGCCGATGCGGTCGAAGCCGGCACCGACCGTCTGTCCGAGGGTCCAGCGGTAGTGGATGCCCTCCAGGATCACGGCGAGCTTGAACCAGGCGAAGGCCGTGTACCAGGCGAGGGCGGAGGTGTCGCGGCCCGAGCGGGCGGCGTAGCGCTCGACCAGCTCGGCGGCGCTCGGGTGTCCGGGGGCCGTGGCGGTCGTGGAGACGGGGGAGTCCGGCAGATCGAGCGGCGTGCTGTACATGACGAGCAGGCCGAGGTCGGTGAGCGGGTCGCCGAGCGTGGACATCTCCCAGTCGAGGACGGCCCGGATGCGGTCGTCCTCGCCGATGAGGACGTTGTCGAGGCGGTAGTCGCCGTGGATCACGGTGGGCGGCGGCGAGCCGGGCAGCGCGCGGCCGAGGGCGGCGTGCAACTCGTCGATCCCCGCGAGGTCCCGGCCGCGCGAGGCGTCGAGCTGCTTGCCCCAGCGGCGCAGCTGCCGGTCGAGGAAGCCCTCGGGGCGGCCGAAGTCGCCGAGCCCGACGGCCGCGGGGTCGACGGCGTGCAGGTCGACGAGCGTGTCGACCAGGCCGAGGACGGCGGCGCGGGTGCGCTCGGGGCCGAGCGGCGCGAGCTCCCGGGCCGAGCGGTACGGCGTCCCGTCGACGAACTCCATGACGTAGAACGGCGACCCGAGGACGGACTCGTCCTCGCAGAGCAGCAGTGAGCGCGGGACCGGCACGTCCGTCGTGTGCAGGGCGCTGATGACGCGGTGCTCGCGCCGCATGTCGTGCGCGGTGGCGAGGACGTGCCCGAGCGGCGGCCGGCGGACGACCCAGCGACCGGTGCCGTCGGTCACGACGTACGTCAGGTTCGACCGGCCGCCCTCGATCAGCCGGGCTTCGAGGGGGCCGGACACCAGGCCGGGCCGCTCGCGATCGAGGAACCGGCGCAGCCGCTCGGGATCGAGACCTGGTGGCGGGGCGGAACTCATGGGGCGTACCTCCGGTTCGGCTTCGGTCGGCGTTCATGATGACCGACCAGTCGGTATGTCGTCCAGAGGGGGGCCGGGAAACCCCGTACCGCACTCTGGCCCTGGATCGCATCCCTGAATAGGGTTCACATATGGATGCGCTGAAGCTGCTCGTCGACGAAGTCCGGCTGACCCCGATCCTCATCTCCGACCCGCCCCTCCTCAACGTCCAGGGTGTCCACCAGCCCTTTACGCCCCGGCTCGTGGTGGAGGTGATCACCAGGGGTGGGGTGATCGGCCTCGGGGAGACGTACGGCGACGGCGTGTACCTCGACCTCGCCCGCTCCCTGGCCGAGGCCCTGCCCGGCCATCCGGTCACGGACGTGAACTCCCTCTTCGGTCTGGCGGCAACCGCCGATCCGGTGGGCCCGGAGGCCGAGCGCGATGCCGCGGACGTCGACGCCGGCGGGCTGCGCGGCGTCAGGACCGCCGACAAACTCCGCCTCTCCGTCGTCTCCGCCTTCGAGACCGCCTGTCTCGACGCCCTCGGCAAGACCCTCGGCCTGCCCGTCCACGCCCTGCTCGGCGGGAAGGTCCGCGACACCGTCGAGTACAGCGCCTATCTCTTCTACCGCTGGGCCGCCCACCCGGGCGCGGGCCCGTCGGGCGGCCCGTCGGGCGCCCCGACGGGCCACCCGGCGGA
Source organism: Streptomyces sp. NPDC056169 (assembly GCF_042268445.1). Lineage (NCBI taxonomy): Bacteria > Bacillati > Actinomycetota > Actinomycetes > Kitasatosporales > Streptomycetaceae > Streptomyces > Streptomyces sp. NPDC056169. The sequence continues at coordinate 156,019 of NZ_JBHJUO010000016.1, forward strand.
CGACTGGGGCGCGGCCCTCGACCCCGCCGGGATCGTCGCCCAGGCCCGCCGCTTCGACCGGCTGTACGGCTTCCGCTCCTTCAAGCTCAAAGGCGGGGTGTTCGAGCCGGAGCGGGAGATCGCCGCGATCCGCGCGCTCGCCGAGGAGTTCCCCGGCCGCCCGCTCCGCCTCGACCCCAACGGCGCCTGGTCCGTGGAGACCTCCCTCGCCGTCGCGCGCGAGCTCAAGGACGTCCTGGAGTACCTGGAGGACCCCGCGAGCGGCACCGGCGCGATGGCCGAGATCGCCGCCCGTACGGACGTGCCGCTCGCCACCAACATGTGCGTGACCACCTTCGAGGAGGTCCCGGAGGCCTTCGCGAAGGGAGCGGTACGGATCGTCCTCTGCGACCACCACTACTGGGGCGGGCTCCACCGCACCCGCGAACTGGCCGCGCTCTGCCGCACGTACGGCGTCGGGCTCTCCATGCACTCCAACACCCATCTGGGCATCAGCCTCGCCGCCATGACACAGGTCGCCGCCACGCTGCCCGAGCTCGACCACGCCTGCGACACCCACTACCCCTGGCAGACCGAGGACGTCGTCACCACCCGGCCCGTCTTCCGCGCCGGCCGGCTCGCGGTCTCCGACGCGCCCGGCCTCGGCGTCGAGCTCGACCGGACCGCGCTGGCCGCCCTGCACCGCCGCTGGCTCGACGACGACGGCACGTTGCGGGAGCGCGACGACGCGGCGGCGATGAGGGTCGCGGACCCGGGCTGGCGCACGCCCCGGGTCCCGCGCTGGTGAGACGCCCTCGGGGCAGGGCCCGGGGGAGCAGGGCGCTCACGCGTGGCAGGCCACCGGCACCCCGCCGTTCATGGCGGCCATGTCGCCGAACACCGCCGCCGGGTCCAGCGGCGACCCCTCCGGCAGGCCGTCCAGCTCCGCGTACGCCCGGTGCAGGTTCGCGACGAGCCGCTCGCTCTCCTGCCACGCGGCGAACTCCCCGAGCTCCGCGCCCCGCGCCGTCTCCAGCGGCGTCGCCCCCTTCGCGTATCCCTCGGCGGCCAGCTCCCGCACCCAGAGCAGGTACCGCTCCGTCGTGTCGTACGCCGAGGGGTCGGTCACGCGCCCGTGCCCCGGCACCACCGTCGGCGCGTCGAGCGAGCGCAGCAGGTCGAGCGCGCGCAGCGACCCGGCGAGCGACCCCATGGGCAGGAAGGGCGTACCGCCGTGGAAGACCAGGTCGCCGGTGAAGACCACGCCCTGCTCCGGGAGGTGCACGATCGAGTCGCCCGTGGTGTGCGCCGGGCCGGGGTGGATCACCCGCACCTCGATGTCGGCGACGTACAGCGTCAGCAGCTCGCGGTACGTGACGGACGGCGGCAGGATGTCGACCTGCCCGAAGTCGGTCTGCGGCCACAGCAGATGGAGCTGGTGCCCGGCGGCGAGCTGTTCGGTCCGGCAGTTCTCGTGCCCGACGATCCGGGCCTCGGGCCGGAAGACGCCGTTGCCGTACGTGTGGTCGCCGTGGTGGTGCGTGGTCACGATGGTCCGGGGCAGCGGCAGCCCCTCCGCGAGGACCGCCTCGCGCAGCAGTCGCGCCCGGCGCTCGGTGGCGGCGGTGTCGACGAGGAGGGACTCGCCCGCGTCGCCGAGGAAGCCGGCGTTGTTCAGGCACCAGCCGCCGTCGGGCTGGACGAAGGCGTGGACGTTCGGCGCGAGCGCGACGACGTAGGGATCGGTGGCAGACAAAAGGGGTTCCCCCGGCTGAGAGCTCAACTGGACAGGGGAAGAGTGCCAGTTGGCCGCAGCCAGGGAAAGCCGGGGGAAGCCGGGGGAAGGCAGCCCGGGTCGAGGGCGGTGTCAGTGGTCGTCCCAGTGGTTGCCGTGCGGCGCGTGCCGGTGTCCGTCGTGTACGTAGTCGAGGTGGTCGCCGTGCGCGACGGCGGTGTGTCCGCACTCCGGCCCGTGCGTGTGGTCCGGGTGGGTGTGCGCGACGTGCGCGGTGGTCTCGCACTCGTCCCAGTGTCCGGCGTGCTCGCGGTGCAGATGCCCGTTGTGGGCGTAGTCGACGTGGTCCCCGTGGGTGACGGCGGTGTGCCCGCACGCCGGGCTGTGGGAGTGCGCGTGCGTGGGGTGCTCGTGGTGGAGAACGGTCATGGCGTGGCCTCCGTGACGGGGGCGGCTGACCCTCTCAGGCTAGTCCCGTACGCGCCTCTCGTCCCGATTCACCCGCTTCACCCGCCTCACCGCTCACGGACCGCCGCCGCCCCGGTTCACCAGATCAGTGCCGCCCCGAAGACGGCCAGCGCGATCGTGCAGCCCGCCGCGAGCAGCGCGCCCCGGTGGGAGAGCGAGCGCGGCCGGGCGGTGCTCAGGGAGTGGATCCGGCGGTGGGCGACGGCCAGGAAACCGATCCAGACGAGCGCCGACAGCGCGAGCGCGGCCAGCCCCCTCGTCGTCGTGGTGTCGTCATGGAGCGCCAGTTTCACGGCCAGGACCGCCACCACCGTCCACGACAGGGTCGTACGCCGCCAGGCGAGGCGCGTCCGCTCCGGCTGGAGCCCGGGGTCGCGGGCCTCCGTCACCGCCCGGTCACCGCCCCGTCCAGCCGAAGACCACGACCACCACCATCGCGAGCGCCACCACGGCCACCGCGATGCTCAGCACCGCGGGGAACCGGGACGCCGGCAGGTCCTCGCCGCGCCGCATCGCCCGCTCGCAGCGCACCCAGTGGTTGACCGCCCGCAGCGCGCACAGCACCCCGGCCGCGAGCAGCGAGAGCGCGAGCCCGACCCGGATGCCCCAGCGCAGGTCCGGCAGGAACTGGTCGACGGCGAAACCACCGCCGACCAGGGCGAGAGCGGTCCGGATCCAGGCCAGGAAGGTCCGCTCGTTGGCCAGGGAGAAGCGGTAGTCCGGCGTCTCCCCCTCGTCCCGGATCCGCTGCGGCGCGAACCACAGCCGCAGGCTCTGCACAAAATCGCTCACACGTGCACCCTAACGGCCGGGTGTTCGGCCCGCCCGGCCCGCCCGGTGCCCCGTCACCAGCTCCCGTGCGCCCTCAGCCGCTCGTACGCGGCCGTGCCGTCGGGCACCCACTCCCAGGAGCCGAGCCGCGCGGCCAGCTCCCCGTCCGTCAGGAAGGCGTGCCAGGCGACCTCCTCCACCTGCGGATCCACCGGCAGCTCGCACCGGACCTCGTACACCGCCGACCACCACTTCCCGGCGACGCCCCCGGAGTCGTACAGGAACTTCAGCACCGGCTCGGGCCGGGGCAGCCCGGTGACCCCCAGCTCCTCCTCGGCCTCGCGGAGCGCGGCCTCGTCGTAGGACTCGCCCGCCCCGACGACCCCGCCGACGAACATGTCGTACTGGGAGGGGAAGAGCAGCTTGGTCGGCGTCCTGCGGTGGACGAAGGTCCGGCCCTCGGCGTCCCGGACCCGGACGAAGACGCAGCGATGGATCAGGCCCCGCGCGTACACCTCACCGCGCGAGGCCTGCCCGATCACCCGGTCGTGCTCGTCGACGACGTCGTGGATCTCTTCAGCGGCACTCATGACGCCATCCAAGCAGGACGGCCGCGGTCACTGCCCCATGACGTACTTGACCGTCGGACCGGTGGTCCAGCCGCCGTCCACCGCCAGCTCCGCGCCCGTCACGTACGAGGCGGAGTCCGACAGCAGGAAGACGACGGCGCCCGCGATCTCGTCGGCCTCGCCGACCCGGCCCATCGGCGTGTTCGGGTACTTGCCCTCGCCGCGCTCGATGCCGACCGAGGCCGTCATCGGGGTGTACGTCATGCCCGGGTGGACGGAGTTGACGCGGATCTTCGCCGTGCCGAGCTCCACCGCGCCGATCTTCGTCAGCCCGCGGACGCCCCACTTGGAGGCGCCGTAGCCCGCGGTCAGGGCCAGGCCCATCAGGCCGGCGGCCGAGGAGATGTTGACGATCGAACCGCCGCCCGCCTCCTTCATCGCGGGGATGGCGGCCTTCATGCCGATGAAGACACCGGTCAGGTTGATGTCGAGGACCCTGCGGAAGTGCTCGACGGACTCGGTCTCCAGGAAGGCGCCGGTGGAGATGCCCGCGTTGTTCACCAGGCCGTGCAGCCCGCCGAACTCCGCCACGGCGAACGCGACGGCCGCCGCCCACTCCTCCTCGGAGGTCACGTCGTGGTGGAAGAAGCGCGCCCGGTCGCCGAGCGCTTCGGCGGTCGCCTTGCCGTCCTCGTCCAGGACGTCGGTGACGACGACGTTGGCGCCGGCGGCCACGGCCTGCCGGGCGGCCTCGGCGCCCAGGCCGCGAGCGCCGCCGGTGATGAGCACGGTCTTGCCGGTGAGGTCGTTCATGAGGGGATCCCTTCGGGGTCTGCGAGTGTGTTGCTGTCGCGTTGCTGTCGCTGTCGCTGTTCAGACGCTCCGGGGCTGTGCGGCCCGGAGAAGCGCGGTGGTCGTCTCGACCAGATCGGCGAGGAAGAGCGCCTCGCCCGTGAGGGGCTCGGTGCCGTCGAGGTACTGCCGGGCCCGGTCGGCCATGGCCGCGCCCACCACGGTCAGCGCCAGGTCGAGGCGCTCCAGGAGTAGAGGCTCGGGCAGTCCGGAGGCGGCGAGCCCGTCCGCCATCCGCTCGATGAGCTGCCAGTAGACGGTGCCGTCGAGCGTGGGGTGCGGGGTACGGGTGCGGATCCCGCTCTCGTGGCTGAGCTGCGCGGAGATCCGCAGGCAGCGGCGGCCCCTGTCGGTGCGCAGCTCGCTCGCCTCGGCGGTGACGAGGGCGGCGACGAGGCCCTTCAGGTCGTCGCCGGCCGCGTCGAGCAGCGGCGCGAGCACCTGGCGCGTACGGGCCTGGCGACCGGCCATGACCGCGTCGAGCAGCCCGCCGCGCGAGCCGAAGTGGTACTGCACCGCGGAGGGATTCGCCTGCCCGGCCAGGGCCACGACGTCCCGCAGCTGCGCGCCGTCGACGCCTCGGGCGGCGAAGAGCTCCTCCGCCGCGCGGATCAGTTTGTCCCGGGTCTCGGGTCCCGACGTCCTCGCCATACGAGCATATTAATGCTCGACATTAGAAAACGGAAAGAGCGGGGACGAGGAGACGGGAGCGGCGAAACGGTTGACTCGATACATCCGTGTATCCAAGATGCGATCCATGTCCTACGACGCTGATGTGATCGTGATCGGGGCCGGCCTCGCCGGGCTCGTCGCCACCGCCGAGCTGGTCGAAGCCGGCCGCACCGTGATCCTCCTCGACCAGGAACCCGAGCAGTCCCTCGGCGGCCAGGCCCACTGGTCCTTCGGCGGCCTCTTCCTCGTCGACTCGCCCGAGCAGCGCCGGATGCGCGTCAAGGACAGCCACGCCCTCGCCCTCCAGGACTGGTTCGGCACCGCCGGCTTCGACCGGTCCGAGGACCACTGGCCGAGGAAGTGGGCCGAGGCGTACGTGGACTTCGCCGCCGGCGAGAAGCGCTCCTGGCTCCACGCGCGCGGCGTGCGGTTCTTCCCGGTCGTCGGCTGGGCCGAGCGCGGCGGCTACGACGCCAACGGCCACGGCAACTCCGTACCCCGCTTCCACATCACCTGGGGCACGGGCCCCGGCCTCGTCGCCCCCTTCGAGCAGCGGGTCCGTGAGGGCGTCGCCCGCGGCCTCGTCCAGCTCCGCTTCCGCCACCGCGTCACCGCGCTCGGCCGCACCGCCGGCGCGGTCGACACCGTCACCGGCGAGATCCTGGAACCCTCCACCGCCGCCCGGGGCACGGCCAGCACCCGCGAGGCCACCGGCACCTTCGAGCTCCGCGCCCAGGCCGTGATCGTCACCTCCGGCGGCATCGGCGGCAACCACGACCTCGTCCGCGAACAGTGGCCCGCCCGCCTCGGCACCCCGCCCGCCAGGATGCTCTCCGGCGTCCCCGCTCACGTCGACGGCCTCATGCTCGGCGTCGCCGAGAAGGCCGGCGCCCACCACATCAACCGCGACCGGATGTGGCACTACACCGAGGGCATCGAGAACTGGAACCCGATCTGGGCCCGGCACGGCATCCGCATCCTGCCCGGACCGTCCTCCCTCTGGCTGGACGCGACCGGCAAGCGGCTGCCCGTCCCCCTCTTCCCCGGCTTCGACACCCTCGGCACGCTCGAACACATCATGCGGACCGGCCACGACCACACCTGGTTCGTCCTCGACAAGCGGATCATCGGCAAGGAGTTCGCCCTCTCCGGCTCCGAACAGAACCCCGACCTCACCGGCAAGTCGATCCGTGACGTCATCGGCCGAGCCCGCGCCGACGTCCCGGGACCCGTCCAGGCCTTCATGGACAAGGGCGCCGACTTCGTCGTCGAGAACGACCTCTCCGCCCTCGTCCGCGGCATGAACGCCCTCACCGACGAGCCGCTCATCGACGAGGACGCCCTCCGCCGGGAGATCACCGCCCGCGACCGCGAGATCGCCAACCCCTTCACGAAGGACCTCCAGGTCACGGCGATCCGCGGCGCCCGCAAGTACCTCGGCGACAAGCTCATCCGTACGGCCGCCCCGCACCGCATCCTCGACCCCAAGGCCGGCCCCCTGATCGCCGTCCGCCTCAACATCCTCACGCGCAAGTCCCTCGGCGGCCTGGAGACGGACCTCTCCTCCCGCGTCCTGACGGAGAGCGGCGAACCCCTGGAGGGCGTGTACGCGGCGGGCGAGGCGGCCGGCTTCGGCGGCGGCGGAGTCCACGGCTACCGCTCCCTCGAAGGCACGTTCCTCGGCGGCTGCATCTTCTCGGGACGGGCGGCGGGAAGGGCGGCGGCACAAGCGGTCGGCTGACGACGGGCCCGCCGCCGGGGCAAGATGACGGAGTGACAAAACGCTTACTGTGCACTGTCATTGGCGGAATCACGGCCCTCGGCGGCCTGGCGGCCTTCCTCGTCCTCCAGGGCTTGGACGAGGCCGACAAGTGGAGCAGCGTCCTCAGCCTCTTCTTCACGGTGGCGGGCTTCGCCCTGGCCCTCGCGGGCTTCGTTCCCCGCGGCTCCACCCAGTCGGCGGACCACGCGGTGACGGGCGGCGCCCTGCACCAGATCCGGAACGTCACGGGGGACGTGGTCATCACGGGAGGCGGCGCCACGGGGAGCACCCCGCCCGCCACCCCACCGGCTGAGGGCCAGGGGAGCGGCTCCACCCAGTCGGCCCACGGCGCCCGTGCGGCGGGGGACGTGCACCAGATCGACGGGGTGGACGGCTCGGTCCGCATCGAGCCGCCGAGGCCGACGCCGTGAGGTGGTTCTTCGGGCGCGGGAAGCCGTCCGGGCCGGCGGCTCAGTCGGCGTCGGGTGCGACGGCCGGGGGCGACGTCACGCTCATCAGCCACGTCGGGGGAGACGTCACCGTCATCTCGGCCGGCGGGCGGCTGCCGACTCAACCGGGGCCGCCGGAGATCGAGACGGCCCGAGCGCAGTACGCGACCCGCGTCCGTCAGCGCTACGGCCGTCTGGACCTCGAAGTCCTCACCCCCCTCCGGGAACAGGGCGAGCACCCCGCCGTCCACCTCCGCGACGTCTTCGTCCCCCAGTCCGTACGGGCCGACCCGCCACCCGTCGAACTGCCCCAGGAACTCCTGCGCCGCCTGATGGACCCGACCGAGGCGGAGCTCCTGGACCTGCCGCCCGGCATCGACCGGGAAACGGTCGAACGCGTCCGCCGCGCCTACCAGGAGCGCCCGCCGCAGGACGTCCTCGACGTCCTGACCGCCCCGGAACACGACCGCGTCGTCATCCTCGGCCACCCGGGCGCGGGCAAGTCGACCTTGGCCCGCTATCTGACCCTGGCCCTCACGGCCCCCGAACCGCAGCAGGGCCTGGAAGCGCTGCACGGCAGGCTGCCGCTGATCGTCGAACTCCGGGAGTATGCGCAGGCGGCGTGGCGCGAGAGCACCTTCGAGGCGTACCTCGCGCACCAGTACACGACGGAAGGGCTCGGACTGCCGCCCGAGGTGCTGGCGGCCACCCTCGACGGCGCAGGCCCGTACACCTCCCTCGTGATCTTCGACGGTCTCGACGAACTCTTCGAGAAGGACATCAGGGACGCGGTCAGCCGCCGCATCGCGGGCTTCGCCGCCCGCCACCCCCGGGCCCGCATCGTCGTCACCTCACGCGAGTACGGCTACCAGCGGGCCGTCCTCGACGGCGCGGGCTTCACGAACTTCATGCTCCAGGACCTGGACCGGGAGCAGATCGGCGCCTTCACGGAGCAGTGGTTCGCCCTGGCGTATCCCGAAAGCCCCGAGCAGGCCCGGAAACTGATCGAGCGCGTCACCACGGCCGTGGACTCCTCCACCTCCGTACGCGAACTCGCCGGCAATCCGCTCATCCTCACGATCCTCGCGATCATCGGCCGCCGCCGCGAACTCCCGCGCGACCGGCGCACGGTGTACGAGCACGCCGTCGACGTCCTGGTCGAGCACTGGGACCCGAGCAAGTACCTCAAGGACCGCCAGGTCGAGGAACACCTCCCGTACCTGGCGGCCGAGGACAAACGCGAACTCCTCCGGCTCATCGCCCGCCAGATGCAGGAGGGCCACGGAGGCATCTCCGGCAACCACATCGCGGGCCCGGACCTCATCAAGAGTTTCGAGGAGTACCTCAAGGACCGCTACGCCCTGCCCCCGGACCGCGCGGCCACGGCGGCCCGGGTGATGCTGGACCAGTTCCGCCACCGCAACTTCATCCTCAGCCGCTTCGGCGGCGAGATCTACGGCTTCGTCCACCGCACGTTCCTGGAGTACCTGACGGCGACGGACCTGGCCCACCGCTTCAACCACCAGCGGGCCCTGTCGGAGGAAGACCTCCAGAACCTCTTCGCGACGAAGGTCCACGACCTGACCTGGCACGAGACCCTGCTCCTGCTAGTGGGCTCGCTCGACGAACGCTTCGTGGCGGGCGTGATCGACCGGCTCCTGGCACGGCGCGCGCCCGCCGCCCAGACGAGCGGATTCGACGACACGGCGTTCGTCGAGGTCGCGTTCGTGGCCCGCTGCCTGGGAGAGGTCCGCCGACCGGGCGTACTCGCGCCCCAGAGCACGGCGATGGTGAGAGAGGTGATCAGGCTCTTCGAGGTCGCCACGCGGCTGGGCGTGAGCTTCTTCAACCCGTACGAGACCATCGCGTCCCTCGGGCCGGCGCTGCTGGCGCTCGGCGACACCTGGGCGGGCCGGGACGAGTTCCCGCGGTGGCACGAACGATGGAGCCGCGACGAGAGGCATGACGGCGGAATCATGTCGGTCAACTCCACCGAGCAGCTCGCCGTGGACGTCCTCGCGTCCCTCTGGGCCGCGGAGGAGCCGCCGGCGGCCCTGCGCATCGCGGCATCGGCCGTCACGAGCGGCAGCGTCGTGGTGAGGATCGCCGCGGCCCGGCTGCTCCAGCGCCACGCGGACAGTGCTCCGGAGGCACTGGACTCGATCGAGCGATGCCTGCGAGAGGACGAGAACCCCGTGGCGCGATCGACGATCCTGCGAGTCCTGAGGAACGACTTCGGCGCGGCTCCCGGTCTGTCGAAGCGCCTCGCGCTCGAACGGCTGAGCCGCGACACCGACGCGAACGTGCGCCTGACGGCGCTGGGTTGCCTGCCTCGTGAGCGGCCCGCCGACGGCGAGGTTCGCGCGGCGCTCGAACAAGCCCTGAACGACACGGACTCCGGCGTTCGTAAGGGCGCCCTGTACCGTCTCATCGTTCATTCCGAGGGCACCAGGCGTACGGCGCTGATCGAGGCCGGTCTGCGGGACGCCGATCCCCAGATGCGTCTCGGAGCCCTGTCCGCCGTGGAGGAGACCGCGGGCGACGACCCGGACGTCCGTGTACTCGTGCAGGACCGGCTGAGGAACGACGGGGACGCCCAGGTCGTGGCCGCGGCGATCACCGTCGTCCGGTCGATCGGATCGGACGACCCCCGTACCCACGCGCTCCTCCACGACCTCACCGGCCACGAGGACCCCACAGTCAGGAAGGCCGCGCTGCGGTGTCTCGTGGAAGCGGGGGACGGCAGCCACTCCGCCCTGCTCTCCGATCGCCTCGTGCACGACGAGAACGATGGCGTCCGGGATACGGCGCTGAGTCTCTTGGTACGGAATGAGGGGGACGACGCGACGGTGCGGGACGTCCTTCTGGCTCGGGTACGGAACGACCCGAGCCAGGCCTTCCAGATCTACGCCCTCGGCAGACTGGCGGACTTGGACGTCGACGAGGCGCGGGAGCTCGCCATCGAGCAGGCACGGAACCATCCCGCCGGGCCGGTCAGGGCCCGGGCGATCCACCGCCTGCTGACGAAGCACGCCGACGACGCCGACGCGGTCCGCACCGTTTTCGACCTCGCCGCCGGTGACGAGAGCCCCGCCGTACGGATCACGGCACTCCGTCGGCTCGTCGACCGATGCGGCGGTACGCCGGAGGTGGGGGACCTCGCCCGGAACCGCTTCGACGAGGACCCCGACCCGGGCGTACGGGTCGCAGCCCTCCGGTTCATCGCCGACATCCGCCGCGACGACCCCGGGCTCATCCCGCTCCTCCGAGAGGCCGCCGTGGACGACGCCCCCGAGATCCGCGCCCTCGCCGAACGCCTCCTGACCGTCCTCGCCCCTCACCCCACCTGAAGCGACTCCACCACCCGGAACCGCTCCGCCACCACCATCGTCCCGTCGTCCACCAGGAACCCGGGGTCGCCCAGCCCCTCCCGCATCTCCTCGCTGTGCCAGAAGCGCTCGTGGGCCGACCGCCATTCCGGTACCGAGAGATACCCCTCGCCCTCGTCCAGCGCGTGCTGGAGGTCGATCTCGCCGAGCGGCAGGACCCGGACCTCCGTCACCTCCACGACCGCGACCTCGCGGCCGTCCGAGTCGATGAGGGCCGAGCGCTCGCCCACCTCCGGAAGTTCCTCGTTCTCGATCTGCCACTCCACGAGGAGGCCCGTCGTGGAGACCTTCTCGCCGGCCAGCACCGCCGCGACGAGCTGGTCCCGCAGGGGGCCGGGGTAGGCGAGCAGGAAGGGCTTGAGCGCGTGAGGGCCGGTCATGGCCGACAGTCTGTCAGCCACGACCGGCCCGTACGGCCGATTTCGCCCGGGGCTACAACACCAGCGACAGCAGCAGCACGACCACGATGCCCACGACCGAGATGATCGTCTCCATCACCGACCAGGTCTTGATCGTCTGGCCGACGGTCATGCCGAAGTACTCCTTCACGAGCCAGAACCCGGCGTCGTTCACGTGGCTGAAGAAGAGCGACCCCGCACCGATCGCGAGCACGAGCAGCGCCGTCTCGCTCGTCGACATGCCCTCCGCCAGCGGAGCCACGAGCCCCGCCGCCGAGATCGTCGCCACCGTCGCGGAACCGGTCGCGAGCCGGATCGCGACCGCGATCAGCCAGGCGAGCAGCAGCGCAGGGATGGACCAGCTCTTGGAGAAGTCCAGGATCATCTGGCCGACGCCGATGTCGATGAGGGTCTGCTTGAAGCCGCCGCCCGCGCCGACGATCAGCAGCACGCCCGCGATCGGGGCGAGGGACTTCTCGACGGTCGAGGAGATCCGCTCCTTGGTGAAGCCGGCCGCCCGGCCCAGGGTGAACATGCCGACTATGACGGCGGCGAGCAGCGCGATGAGCGGCGAGCCGATGACGTCGGTGACCTTCTGCACGCCGTTGTCCGGGTCGTCGACGACGATGTCGACGAGCGCCTTGACCAGCATCAGGACGACGGGCAGCAGGACGGTCGCCACAGTGGCGCCGAAGCCGGGGCGCTTCTCCAGGTCCTCGGAGGGGCGGACCGGGATCATGTTCTCGGGGGCCTTGATGTCGACCCAGCGGGCGGCGTACCGGGAGAACACCGGTCCGGCGATGATCACGGTCGGGACGGCGACGACGAGACCGAGGGCGAGCGTGACGCCGAGGTTGGCGCCGAGCGCGTCGATCGCGACGAGCGGGCCCGGGTGCGGCGGGATCAGGCCGTGCATCACGGAGAGGCCGGCGAGGGCCGGGATGCCGATCCGCATCAGGGAGTAGTTGCCGCGCTTGGCGACGAGCAGCACGACCGGGATCAGCAGCACGATGCCGACCTCGAAGAAGAGCGGCAGGCCGATCACGGAGGCGATGAGGACCATCGCCCAGGGCATGGCCCGGCCGCTCGTCCTGGCCAGGATCGTGTCGACGATCTGGTCGGCGCCGCCCGAGTCGGCGAGGAGCTTGCCGAGGATCGCGCCGAGCGCGATCAGCACGCCCACGCCGGCGACGGTGTTGCCGAGGCCGGTGGTGAAGGACTTGATGGTGTCGGCGAGCGGCGCACCCGCGAACGCGCCGAGCGCGAGCGACCCGATGGTCAGCGCCAGGAACGCGTGCAGCTTGAACTTGGTGATGAGCAGGACGATGAGGGCGATGCCTGCGAGCACGGCGATACCGAGCTGGGCGTTGCCTGCCGAGGTGATGGGTTCGGCGGCGTCCGCTGCCAGGATCTCGACGCTGAGACTGGTCACGCTGGGTCCTTGGAGGTCAGGGCCGGGGGGCGGTGTCGGGGGCGGATTCGGAAGCGATGCCGGAGATGTCGCGAGCGGTGTCGGGAGCCGCGTCGGGGATCAGCTGGTGAGCCGGCGCAGCGCGGCGACGGCCCGGGCGGCGATCTCCTCGGGGGTGCCGGTGACGTCGACGGCGACACCGGCCTCGTCGTCCTGCAAGGGCTGCAGGGTGCCGAACTGGGAGTCGAGGAGCGCCGTCGGCATGAAGTGCCCCTTGCGCGCGGCCATCCGCCCCTCGATGAGCTCCCGGTCGCCGGTCAGGTGGAGGAAGACGATGCCGGGCGCCGCGGCACGCAGCCGGTCCCGGTACGCCCGCTTCAGCGCGGAGCTGCTGACCACGCCGCCGAGCCCGGCCCGGTCGTGCGCCCACGCCCCGATGGCGTCGAGCCACGGTTCGCGGTCGGTGTCGTCCAGGGGGGTGCCGGCCGACATCTTGGCGACGTTCGCCGCCGGGTGGAAGTCGTCGCCCTCCGCGTAGGGGAGGGCCAGCGCCTCGGCGACCAGCGGACCGATCGTGGTCTTGCCGGTCCCGGCGACGCCCATCACGACGACGACTGTCCTTGTGCCGGGCTGGGGGGTGGTGCTCATGGGTGGTGCCTCGCTGTCTTCTTCGACATCGATCCGTCGCGCCCATGAAACCCATTGGGTACGACGTATTCAAGAGGCTGTGACATAAAAGTAGTACTTTTAATTCCCGGCGTGATCATCCACGCCCGCCCGCATAGGCTGGCCACCATGACGACACCGGCCCAGGGGCTTCATTCGCACGTCCTCGCCACCCTGGGTCTCGCGATCACCGCGGGGGAGTACCCGCCGGGCACCGTGCTGCGCACCGACGAGCTCGCCCAGCGCTTCGACGTCTCCCGGACGGTGGTCCGCGAGGTCGTGCGCGTCCTGGAGTCCATGCACCTCGTCGAGTCCCGCCGCCGCGTCGGCGTGACCGTGCTCCCCACCGCGAGCTGGAACGTCTACGACCCCCAGGTCATCCGCTGGCGGCTCGCCGGCGCCGACCGCCCCCGCCAGCTCCGCTCCCTCACCGTGCTCCGCTCGGCCGTCGAGCCCGTCGCCGCCGGCCTGGCCGCGCTCCACGCCACCCCCGAGCAGTGCCGTGAGCTCACCGAACAGGCCCTCGGCATGGTCGCCACCTCGCGCGGCCGGCGCCTGGAGGAGTACCTCGTCCACGACATCGCCTTCCACCGGGTCGTCCTCAACGCCTCGGGGAACGAGATGTTCGCCCGCCTCGGCGACGTCGTCGCCGAGGTCCTCACCGGCCGCACCCACCACCAGGTGATGTTCGAGGACCCCGACCCGGCCGCCGTCACCCTCCATGTCCAGGTCGCCGAGGCCGTACGGGAGCGGGACGCGCCCCGCGCCGAGGAGCTCACCCGCCAGATCGCGGTCGGCGCCCTCCAGGAGCTGGACGTCCTCGCCCCGTAGAAGCGCCGCGAGGCACAAGCGCCGCGAGGCACAAGCGCCGCGAGGCACAAGCGCCGCGAGGTACAAGCGCCGCGAGGCGAAAGCATCACGAGGTGAAGCACCACGAGGTGAAGCACCACGAGGTGAAGCACCACAAGCGCCGTCAAGCTCTGAACTAGCTCAAATATGGGCGTTCAGTGACATGCGCCACAGTCAGTGGGCGCTCCTTGCCGTGAGGATGTGCGCTGGCCGTGCCGGGGAGAACCCCCAGGAGGCACGGCCGGGTACCGCACTGCCCCCTCACGAAGGCGAACAACTCCATGAGTGACCGCGTCACCGCGGCCGAGCCGCTGTCCGCCGTTCAGGCGAGCCCGGCCGCAACCCCCCACGTCGACGCAGGCGACGCCGGATACCGCAAGGACCTCAAGTCCCGGCACATCAACATGATCGCCATCGGCGGCGCCATCGGCACCGGCCTCTTCCTCGGTGCCGGCGGCCGGATGTCCCAGGCGGGACCCTCCCTCTTCATCGCCTACGCCGTCTGCGGCGTCTTCGCCTTCTTCGTGGTGCGGGCCCTCGGCGAGCTGGTGCTCTACCGCCCCTCGTCCGGCGCCTTCGTCTCCTACGCCCGTGAGTTCATGGGCGAGAAGGGCGCCTACACGGCCGGCTGGCTGTACTTCCTCAACTGGTCGACCACCGCCGTCGCCGACATCACCGCGGCCGCGACCTACGCGCACTTCTGGGCGATGTTCAGCGACGTCCCGCAGTGGGTCCTCGCCCTGATCGCCCTCGCGGTCGTCCTCGCCGCCAACCTCATCTCCGTGAAGTACTTCGGCGAGATGGAGTTCTGGTTCGCGATCATCAAGGTCGGCGCGCTCGTCGCCTTCATGCTGATCGGCATCTTCCTCGTCGTGACCTCGCACGACGTCGGCGGCCACACCCCGGGCCTCGGCAACATCACCGACAACGGCGGCATCTTCCCGAACGGCATGATGCCGATGCTCCTGCTCATCCAGGGTGTCGTCTTCGCCTACGCCTCCGTCGAGCTGTGCGGCGTCGCCGCCGGCGAGACCGAGAACCCCGAGAAGATCATGCCGAAGGCGATCAACTCGATCATGTGGCGCGTGGGCCTCTTCTACGTCGGCTCCGTCGTCCTGCTCGCGCTGATCCTCCCGTACACCGCGTACACCGGCGACCAGAGCCCCTTCGTCACCGTCTTCGACAAGCTGGGCATCCCCGGCGCCGCCGGCGTGATGAACCTCGTCGTCCTCACCGCCGCCCTCTCCAGCCTCAACTCCGGCCTCTACTCCACCGGCCGCATCCTGCGCTCCATGTCGCTCGCCGGCTCCGCGCCCAAGTTCACCGGCGTCATGAACAAGGGCGGTGTCCCCTACGGCGGCATCCTGCTCACCGCGGGCTTCGGCGTCCTCGGCGTCGCCCTCAACTACGTCATGCCCGGCGAGGCCTTCGAGCTGGTCCTCAACTTCGCCTCGATCGGCATCATCGGCACCTGGGCCATGATCATGGTCTGCTCGCTGCTCTTCTGGCGCAACGCCCAGCAGGGCAAGCTGACCCGCCCCGGCTACAACCTGCCCTGGGCCCCGTACACCCAGATCGTGACCCTGGGCTTCCTCGCCTCCGTCCTCGTCCTCATGTGGATGGACGGCGGCGTCGGCCGCACCACCGTCGCCTGTCTTCCTCTCATCGCCGCCGCCCTCGTCGGCGGCTGGTTCCTGGTCCGCCGCCGGGTCCGCACGACGGCCGCGACGCACGGGCACTGAGACTCCCCCCACGGGAGCCGGCGAGTCCCCCACAGGCACCGCCTGCGGGGGACTCGCTATTTGTCAGGAGATAGTGGTACGCAAGAGCCTTACAAGATCCGGTCGGAGGAAGGGAAGTTCGCGATGCCGCAGCACGTCCAGGGGGTCATCGCCCCCGGCAGGAACGAACCGGTACGGGTCGAGACGATCGTGATCCCCGATCCCGGCCCCGGCGAGGCCGTCGTGAAGATCCAGGCCTGCGGTGTCTGCCACACCGATCTCCACTACAAGCAGGGCGCGATCAACGACGAGTTCCCCTTCCTGCTCGGCCACGAGGCCGCCGGAATCGTCGAGTCGGTCGGCGAGGGCGTCACCGACGTCGCGCCCGGCGACTACGTGATCCTCAACTGGCGCGCGGTGTGCGGTCAGTGCCGCGCCTGCCGGCGAGGCCGCCCGTGGTACTGCTTCGCCACCCACAACGCCAAGCAGCGCATGACCCTCCTCGACGGTACGGAGCTCTCGCCGGCGCTGGGCATCGGCGCCTTCGCCGAGAAGACCCTCGTCGCCGCGGGGCAGTGCACCAAGGTCGACCCCGCCGTCGCCCCGGAGGTCGCGGGCCTCCTCGGCTGCGGCGTCATGGCGGGCATCGGCGCCGCCATCAACACCGGGAACGTCGGCCGCGGCGACACCGTCGCCGTCATCGGCTGCGGCGGCGTCGGCGACGCGGCCATCGTCGGCGCCCGCCTCGCCGGCGCCGCGAAGATCATCGCCGTCGACATCGACGACCGGAAGCTGGAGACGGCGAAGACGATGGGCGCGACCCACACCGTCAACTCCCGCTCCACCGACGCCGTCGAGGCGATCCGCGAGCACACCGGCGGCTTCGGCGCCGACGTCGTCATCGAGGCCGTAGGCCGCCCCGAGACGTACAAGCAGGCCTTCTACGCCCGCGACCTCGCCGGCACCGTCGTCCTGGTCGGCGTCCCCACCCCCGAGATGAAGCTGGAGCTCCCCCTCCTCGACGTCTTCGGCCGCGGCGGCGCCCTCAAGTCCTCCTGGTACGGGGACTGTCTGCCCTCCCGCGACTTCCCGATGCTGATCGACCTGCACCAGCAGGGCCGCATCGACCTCGCCGCCTTCGTCACCGAGACCATCGGCCTCGGCGACGTCGAGAAGGCCTTCGCCCGCATGCACGAGGGCGACGTCCTCCGCTCGGTGGTGGTCCTCTGATGGCCGCCCGCATCGACCACCTCGTCACCTCCGGCACCTTCAGCCTCGACGGCGGCACCTGGGACGTCGACAACAACGTCTGGATCGTCGGCGACGACACCGAGGCGATCGTCATCGACGCCGCCCACGACGCCGAGGCCATCCTCGCCGCCCTCGACGGCCGCGCCCTGCGCGCCATCGTCTGCACCCACGCCCACAACGACCACGTCGACGCGGCCCCGGCGCTCGCGGCCGCCACCGGCGCCCGCATCCTGCTCCACCCCGCCGACCAGCCGCTGTGGAAGCAGACCCACCCCGACCACACCCCCGACGGCGAACTCGCCGACGGCCAGGTCCTCACGATCGCCGGCACGGACCTCACGGTCCTCCACACCCCCGGCCACGCCCCCGGCGCGGTGAGCCTCTACGCCCCCGAGCTCGGCACGGTCTTCACGGGCGACACCCTCTTCCAGGGTGGCCCCGGCGCGACGGGCCGGTCCTTCTCGGACTTCCCGACGATCGTCGACTCGATCCGCGAGAAGCTCCTCACCCTGCCCCCGGAGACGACCGTCCGCACGGGCCACGGCGACCCGACGACGATCGGCGCCGAGGCCCCGCACCTCGAGGAATGGATCAACCGAGGCCACTGAGAGCCAGCCGGCTCTCGAAACGCCTGACATCCCCCGTGAACGGGTCGGTGAACTCCAGCGTCCGCGCCAGCAGCTGAAGCGGCCGCGAGAAGTCCTCCGACCCGTCCTCACGGACGACGGGATAGACCGGATCGTGCAGGATCGGCAGCCCGAGCGCGTTCATGTGCACCCGCAGCTGATGCGTCCGCCCGGTGACGGGCACGAGCCGGTACCGGCCGAGCCCTCCCGCGTGCCGGAGGAGCTCGATCCGGCTCTCGCTGTTCGGCTCGCCCGGCACCTCCCGCGCGGCCATCACCCCGCGCTCCTTCTCGATCCGGCTCCGCACGGTCACCGGCAGCTCGACAGCAGGGTCGTACGGCGCCACCGCCTCGTACTCCTTGCGTACGAGCCGGTCCCGGAACAGCGTCTGGTACGCGCCCCGGTCCTCCTCCCGTACGACGAACAGCACGAGCCCCCCGGTCAGCCGGTCCAGCCGGTGCGCGGGCTGCAGCCGGGGCAGCTCCAGCTCCCGCCGCAACCGGGCCATCGCGGTCTCGGTCACGTGCCGCCCCCGGGGCATGGTCGCGAGGAAGTGCGGCTTGTCCACGACGAGGATCCGCTCGTCCCGGTACACGATCCCGATCTCGAAGGGGACCGGCACCTCGGCCGGAAAGTCCCGGTGGAACCAGAGATACCGCCCCACGGTGTACGGCTCGTCCCCGGTCACCGGCCCGTCGACCCCGACGAACCGGCCCTGCCGCAGCATCTCCTCGACCCGCCCGGCCCCGACGGCCGCCGCGTACCGGTCGACAAGATGCTCCCGCACCGTCGCCCACGCGCCGCCCGGATCCTCCGGCAGCCGCACCCGCACGGGATCGATCCCGTCCCGCTGGGGGAGCGGCGATGCTGGGGCCTTGGCTCTGCGTCTCACGGAGCCACGGTAGCGAGTGGCTCGCGGACACGGTCGGGCGCCTGCTGTGATCATTGCCGCGCGCGGCCGAGCCACACGGTCGCGGCATCCTCGATCTCGGCCACCGGGGGAGGCGGGCCACCGCCCCACTGCGGATACGCCGCGACGAGCTTCGCCCGGAGCTCCTCCGCCAGCCCCCGGCGCTCAGGTGCCGTTTCGGCCCTGGCGATACGTCGGCCCCACCGGACCGTGTCCACCACCGCGGACTTCATCTCCTCGTACGCGAGATAGAAAGCCAGCCCCGGCTGCCACGCCCTGCGGCACTCGGCAGGGGCGGCACGTGTCCAGCCGGTGACGATCCGTTGCCGGTCCGCCGTCGTGCAGGACGACTTGTGAAGGAGGTCCGCCAGGTCGTAGACCGGATCCCCCCACAGAGCGAGCTCCCAGTCGAGGAAGACCACGTCGGCGCGCTCGGTGATGATCATGTTCTTCCGGTGGATATCCGCGTGCAGCAGGCCAAACGGGCGCTCGGCCAGCTCACGCGCCGCGCGTTCCTCGAGCGGCCCGCACGGGTCCGCCGGGACGCCGAGCATTGCGTAGAAGCTCTCCAGCTCCGCGTCGGTGCGGCTGCGGATCTCCCGGACCAAGTCCAGGAGCAGACCGGCGAAGGCCGGAGTGTCCCCGTCGGCAGGCCAGTCCGCCGGCACGGGTGGAAGTGCGGAGGACGGCACCCGGAGCATCTCTCTGAACAGCTGCTCGACGCGGTCCAGGACCACGTCGGGGAGGGGCTTCCCGCCCTGCGCCACCTCGTCGACCCGGCGGCCCTCCACAAACTCGTGGATCTGGAAGCGGCGCTTCCTGTCCGCGTGTAGCAGCCGTGGCGCCGGCGAGACGTACGGACGGATCGCTTCCAGCACTGCGGGCTCGGACCAGAGGGTGAGGTCCATCTGCTCGGAACGGGAACCGGGTATCCGCACCAGAACCGGCCCGGAATCCGTCTCCATCCGCACGTTGCGGTTGTAGAAGCCGGCGAGCGCGTCCTCGCGCGTGAGTGCCTCTGCGTAGAGCGCTGTGGCGTCCATGGTTACCTCTCTACCCACGGCGCCAGGGTTCGAGCGACCCTTTCCTGCGTCATGTCCGGTGTCGCTCCCCAGACGGCGCGCGCGACGTTGAGTTTGCGCGCGAGCCGGCCCGTGAGGAACTCCTGGACGGACGGAGTCGCCCCGGCTAGCTGCTTCGAGTAGCGGACCGTGTCGACGATCGCCGACTTGATCCGCTCATGTGCCAGATAGAGATCGAGGTCGGCGGCCGGCCCCGCCGTCGAGGCGGAGGGGAGTCTGGCCCGCCACTCTCGGAAGGTCCTGGCACGCTGGTCGGGCGGGTAGTCCATCTTGTGGAAGTGGATCCCGATCTCGTACATCGGATCGCCCCACAGGGCCAGCTCCCAGTCGAGGAACCAGGTCAGTCCGTCCGAGACGATCATGTTCTTGCGGTGCAGGTCCGCGTGAAGGACGGTGAAGGGCCGAGAGACCAGCCCGTCCCAGTGCGGTTCGACGACCGCGAGCGGTTCGTTCGGGATGCCGAATTCCGCGAACACGGTGGCGTAGGCCTCCCGGTGGGTGTCGTAGACCTGCTGCGTCAACCGCGTGAGGAGTCTGCCGAAGCCTGCACTGTCACCGGATTCCGGCCAGTCGACGGGCAACGGGGGCGCCTTCTCGGCTGGAATGCGCACCAATTGCTCCATCACACCGACGACATCGGCGATCACATGCGTGGGGACGGCACTGCCCCGCGGAGAGAAGGTGTCGAGCACCTGCCCCTCGATGAAGTGGTGCACCTGGAACCGGGGATCCGAGGAGGCATGACGCAACTCCGGAGCGTGCCCCACGTACGGCCGGATGCAGGCGAGCACGTCCTCCTCGTCCCACACCCGGATGTCCATCGTGTCGGCGGCCGCCAGAGGGATGCGCACGTTGACCTTGCCCTCGGATGTCCGGAACCCCACGTTGCGGTTGTAGTAGCCGGCGGCGGACTCCTCCGATTCCAGCGCCCGCCCGTACAGCTCCAACCAGTTCACAAGGTCACCTCCAGGAACATCGACAGCACGGAGTCCGTACGGCGGTGCAAGGCGTCCAGAGGGTCGAGCGGCCGCACGGCGGGACGCGCCCGGGCCGCCGCTGCTGCCAGCTCGGGTTCGTCCAGCCCGATCCGCTCCGCGGTCCGGTGGATGGCCAGGATCAGCGAAGGGTAGACCTGGCAGGCCAGGAACTCGGCGGCCGCGTGCACGAGGAGGTCGCGCGTGGCCTGCCGGTCGCCCTGGCGCAGGGTCAGGAATGCCCGGAACATGTCGGCCCTGGCCCGTCCCGAGCGGTAGCCCGCACGGTCGAGGGCCTCGTTCGCATCGAGGAACGAGGACGTGGCCCTGTCGTACTGGCCAAGCCGGGTCTGTGCCATGGCGAGCGCCGTGTAGGCCTTGCCGAGCTCGTGTTGAGCGCCCAGATCGCGCTGCACCTCCAGGGCGGCCGCGGCCGCGTCGACGGCAGAGGCCGGGTCGGTGAAGGCGAGCAACTCGGCCCGGTTCGTGCGGACGTTGGCCAGCCCGACGACCGCGTTGGCGGCCCGGTACGCCGCCTCCGCCTCGTCCAGGAGGCGGGTGGAGCTGTCGAAGTCCATCAGGAATCGGTGGCCGAGGTGCATCAGACGCTTGAGATCGCCCCGGATGACTCCGTCCTCGGGTGAAGTGATCTCGTGTACCTCCTCCGCGAGGGAGAAGGCACCGGCGAAGTCGCCCTGCCACATCCGGATGTCGGCGACGCAGTACCCGGCTGCCGGCCGCGCCGGGCCCTGGTGCTCCACCCAGACGCGTTCGAAGATTGCGGCGGCCCTGTCGCTCTCACCGGCGATCCGACGGGCGTTGGCACCCGCGAGGGCGAGCCGCGCGGAGACGAGGGAGCGCACGGGTCGGTCCAGCTGCGGCGTGAGGTCGATGGCGGCCGCCGTGTGGCCGAGCTCTAGTTTGGCCTCCGCCTCCAGGCAGTCCGCCGTGTCCCGCAGTCCGGCAAACACCCCGTGGTCCGCATCCGCAGGCGGCGACGCGAGGTGGTCGCGCAGGTCCTTCACCATGCCGTCCACGGCTTGCCTGCCGCTCAGGGCGACAGCCCGGTCGGCGTGCCGCTGGATCTCCTCGGGCGAGATGTCCGCGGCGTGCAGCCCGTGGAAGACCGCCTCTCGCAGAGGGGAGCGCCGGGCCGCCGCGGATGTCCGCCTGCCCTGCTCCATCCGGTCCGCCAGGCCCTCCCAATGGGCCCGCAACGTGCTGTGGACGCTGCGCTGGACAGCCTGTGAGAGATGGCGGCGCAACGCTCCGATCATGAGCTGGTGCAGCCGGTACCAGCCTTCGGCCAAGGGGTACGCGAAGGAGTACGCCGTGAGAGATTCCCAGGTCAGGAGGTTCGCCGGCAGGTCGAAGGTCCGCCCCACGGCCTGGAAGACGCCGAAGTCGAAGGTCCTCGCCACGCTGAGCAGCTCAAGGATCCGGACCTCGTCCGGTGCCACGTGCTGCAGGAACCGCTGGACGATCTCTTCCGAGGTTCCCGCGTCCCCCAGCTGGGCCGGATTCTGCAGGTGGGTGTCCACCGCGAGGTGGAGGTAGAAGGGGACGCCGGCGCTCGCCTCGGCGATGGAGCGCTGTCGGGGGATCTGGGTGATCCCCGCCCGGGCGAGCAGATCCAGCCTCGCCGCCATGGGGAGCCCGTCGACATCGGCCCGGCGGATCACCGACTCCCAGTCCCTGTCGTACACAGCCCAGCGCAACGGCTCGCGGCTGGCCAGGACGGTGAGTCCGCCCTGGAGCTGACCGAGCAGGTCCCGCAGCCAGGCGTCCGAACCGAAACTGCGACCACCCGGGAGGGGAGTCGGTACGAGCGCCTCGTACGCATCCACGTACACGATGTACGGCTTGTCCGCCGCCTTCAGGTCTTGGGCGAAGAGATAGGAGACGGCGTGCCCGAGTTCCGCCGTGCTGAGACCGTCGAGCTCGTGCAGCGTGGGATCGGCTTCGATTCGCTGCCGTCG
The DNA here is from genome assembly GCF_042268445.1 of Streptomyces sp. NPDC056169. Classification (NCBI taxonomy): domain Bacteria; kingdom Bacillati; phylum Actinomycetota; class Actinomycetes; order Kitasatosporales; family Streptomycetaceae; genus Streptomyces; species Streptomyces sp. NPDC056169. The sequence continues at coordinate 178,532 of NZ_JBHJUO010000016.1, forward strand.
CTGACGGTTCTTGATCGCCCGCCCGGTGAGCCGTACGAGCCCGGCTGCCGTCCCGAAGACGGGCAGCCCCATGGCGTCGTCGAGGATCTTCGACAGGATGTCGCTCTCCTCGGCGAAGGGGGTGTTCTTCGAGTTCAGTTGTAGCTGAGGGTGCACCCGCTGCCACAGCACCGCGTAGGCGATGTCGAACCGGTCGAACTGGACGCCCTGTGCGCCCAACTCCATCCGGAGCACGGCGAGCGCGTCCTCCTGCTGCCGCATGGCCGGCAGTTGCAGGTCGAGGCGAGCGGTTCGGCAGTGCTCCGGGGTGCGGTTGCGTAACTCCTGAAGGAGCCGCGACTTCCCGATCCCTCCGACGCCGACCACGTTCAGGATCCGTGGGCCGTCCGCGAGGTCCCGCAGCTCCTCGTCGTAGGTCCCGAGGACGCTCTCCCGGTTGAAGAATTCCCGTTGTAGAGCCGACACCCGCCGGTACTGCGGTCTGATGGGCATGGTGGCTGTCCCCCCGACGTCGCCGTGCGCATACGAGGGGAAGGCTATAGGCATCGACGGCGACCCGACAGGCCATCCACATGCAGAAAGACCCCAGGAGGCCTGGGGTCTTTCGGTGGTGTCCGAGGGGGGACTTGAACCCCCACGCCCGATAAAGGGCACTAGCACCTCAAGCTAGCGCGTCTGCCATTCCGCCACCCGGACAAGGTGTCTTGTCTTCCGTGCCGCTCGGCCCTTCCGACGTGGAAAACAATAGCAAACATTCGAGGGGGTCGATCACCACCCCCTTTCGGCCTCCGTCGTGTGACGGCGGCATGTCGGCCGACCGTCGCCCTTGGGCGGCGAGGGGGCCACGCGGGAGGATGGGGGGAGATCACCAGGAACCACGTGGGGCACGTAGTGGGAGGAAGCAGAGTGAGCGAGTCGAACAGGGCGAAGGGCATCACCGGCGAGGACGAGGTCGTGGACCTCTGCCGCGACCTCATCCGCATCGACACCAGCAACTACGGCGACCACTCCGGCCCGGGCGAGCGGGCGGCGGCCGAGTACGTCGCCGAGAAGCTCGCGGAGGTCGGACTCGAGCCGAAGATCATCGAGTCGCACAAGGGGCGGGCCTCCACCGTCGCCCGGATCGAGGGCGAGGACCCGTCCCGCCCGGCCCTGCTCATCCACGGCCACACCGACGTCGTCCCGGCCAACGCCGAGGACTGGACCCATCACCCCTTCTCGGGGGAGATCGCCGACGGCTGCGTCTGGGGCCGCGGCGCCGTCGACATGAAGGACATGGACGCGATGACCCTCGCGGTCGTCCGCGACCGGATGCGCAGCGGCCGCAAGCCCCCGCGCGACATCGTCCTCGCGTTCCTCGCCGACGAGGAGGCCGGCGGCACGTACGGCGCCCGGCACCTGGTCGACAAGCACCGTGGTCTCTTCGACGGGGTCACGGAGGCGATCGGCGAGGTCGGCGGCTTCTCCTTCACCGTCAACGAGAACCTGCGGCTCTACCTGGTCGAGACGGCCCAGAAGGGCATGCACTGGATGCGGCTGACCGTCGAGGGCACGGCCGGCCACGGCTCGATGACCAACGACGACAACGCGATCACGGAGCTCTGCGAGGCCGTCGGCCGGCTCGGCCGCCACCAGTGGCCGGTCAGGGTGACCAAGACCGTGCGGTCCTTCCTCGACGAGCTCTCGGACGCGCTGGGCACCCCGCTCGACCCCGAGGACATGGACGGCACCCTCGCCAAGCTCGGCGGCATCGCCAAGATGGTCGGCGCCACCCTGCGCAACTCGGCCGCCCCGACGATGCTCGGCGCCGGCTACAAGGTGAACGTCATCCCCGGCCAGGCCACGGCGCACGTCGACGGCCGCTTCCTGCCCGGGTACGAGCAGGAGTTCCTGGCCGACCTCGACCGGATCCTCGGTCCGAAGGTGAAGCGCGAGGACGTGCACGGCGACAAGGCCCTGGAGACCAGCTTCGACGGCGCCCTGGTCGACGCCATGCAGCTGGCGCTGCGCGCCGAGGACCCGATCGCCCGCGCCGTGCCGTACATGCTGTCCGGCGGCACCGACGCCAAGTCCTTCGACGACCTCGGCATCCGCTGCTTCGGCTTCGCGCCGCTCCAGCTGCCGCCGGAGCTCGACTTCGCCGGCATGTTCCACGGCGTCGACGAGCGCGTGCCGGTCGACGGCCTGAAGTTCGGCGTCCGCGTCCTGGACCGTTTCCTCGACGCCTGCTGAATTCGCCCACCCTTTCGCATGTGACCGGAAAGAGTGAATGCACTCGGGGGCTCGTAGCCCCCTCCATTCCCCCTCGTTACAGGTGGTGCGGTCCGCGGCTGGGATCGCATTGGCAACTAGGAGGAATAATGATCAAGAAGGTCGTCGCTGCTGCGGCTGCCACTGGCGGTCTCGTTCTCGCGGGTGCGGGCATGGCCGTTGCCGACGCGGGCGCTCAGGGTGCCGCCATCGGTTCCCCCGGCGTGCTCTCGGGCAACGTCGTCCAGGTTCCCGTTCACGTCCCGGTGAACGTGTGCGGCAACACGGTCTCCGTGATCGGCCTGCTGAACCCCGCCTTCGGCAACACCTGCGTCAACGCCTGACGTTGTGCCTCGCCCCGTGAGGGTGTGAGCCGGTCCGGCCCCGGAGTGCGTGCCATGCACTCCGGGGCCGGTGGCTATTTCCGCCCCGGGTTCTCCACCCGGTGGCGCTCTTTCGAAGCCGAGCAGGCGAGAGCCGAAAAGGCAGGGAACAAGCTATGCGACAGGTCACGCGCAAAGGTCTCATCACCGTCGCGGCCGCGGGCGGCGTTTTCGCCGCCGTCGGTGGCGGTTACGCGCACGCCGATTCCGGCGCGAGCGGTACGGCAACGAATTCCCCGGGCGTAGCGTCCGGAAACTCCGTCCAGGTCCCGGTACACGTACCGGTGAACGCCTGCGGGAACACCGTCAACGTCGTCGGACTGCTGAATCCGGCGATGGGCAACAAATGCGCCAACACCTCCAAGCCCGGCAAGCCGGGCGGCGGTTCCTCCGCCGGCGGGCACACGAGCAACTCTCCCGGCGTGGGCTCCGGCAACACCGTGCAGGTGCCGGTCGACGTCCCGGTGAACGTCTGCGGCAACAGCGTCACGGGCATCGGCCTGGGCAACGCCGCCGCGGGCAACGACTGCGGCAACGGCATCGAGCCGACGCACCCGGGCAACCCCGGGAATCCGGGGAATCCTGGTAATCCGGGCAACCCGGGGAATCCTGGGAACCCGGGCAACCCCGGCAACCCTGGGAATCCGGGTAACCCTGGCAACCCCGGTAACCCTGGGAATCCGGGCAATCCCGGCAACCCGGGTAACCCTGGGACTCCGGGCAACCCCGGCAACCCCGGTACTCCGGGCACGCCCGGTACCCCCGGCACTCCGGGAAGCGAGGGCGGCCCGCACACTCCCGGTGCGAACACGCCCGACACCCACGGCCTCACGCAGCCGCGTGCCGTCGAGGAGCTCGCCGAGACCGGCTCCGGCCCGCTCGGCGTGATCGTTCCCGCGGGCGCGGGTCTGCTGCTCGCCGGTGCGCTGATCTACCGCCGCTCCCGCACCGCGGCCTGATCCCACCGCACCACGCACGGGGGCCCCGCACACGGCGGGGCCCCTTCTCGTCGTCCTACCAGGTCGCCCGGATCTGGCGGATGATCCGCCGCTTCAGCCGTACTCTGCGGCTCCCGTCCCGGTGCAGGCTCAGGCGCTCCAACTCCCAGTGTCCGTACTCGGCATGGTCGGTCAACAGCCGCGTCGCCTCCTTGCGGGAGACACCGCGCGGCACGTACACGTCGACAAATTCGTATTCCGGCATCGCATCTATTGTGCGGGCACGGGCCTGCTACGGATAGCGTGCGTCCCATGTCTGATGCTGCGCAGCCCACCGCTGCCGAGGTACGTGCCGCCGCCGAGGCGGTCAAAGCCGCACTGGACCGTCACCTCGCGGCGGTCGAACGCCGCACGGGGGACGACGACACGGCCGTCTACGAGGCCTTCAACGCCCTGGCCGCGGCCGCCGAGGAGTACGACGAACTCCTCTACGACCGCTACGACGAGGTCACCCCCTTCGAGATCCCCGGAGCGGACGGCGCCCTGCCGCCCTACGCCGGACCTGACGAACCTCATGCCCTCAGCCTCCTGATCCGCCGCGACTACGCCGTGGCGGAACCGCAGCGCCTGCTCGCCCAGGCGCGGCGCGTCGCCGAGCTCGACGGCGAGGAGGACACGACCGGGGCGGCGGGCAAGGCCGGCGTCTCCCCGCTCGCCGCGCTCGGGGTGCTCTTCGGCGAGTACGAGCCCGACGAGATCGCCTCCCGGCACAAGGAGTTCGGCCTGGAGGAGGGCGACTCCACGCTCTGGGTCACCGCGGCCGAGGAGCTTCCGGAACCGGGGGAGTGGCTCAACGCCCCCTTCGAGCACGCCGATCCGGAGCGGATCATCTGTCGCTTCGACGTGAGCTCCGTCTTCGACGAGCAGGACGACGAGCACGAGCACGAGGACGATGACGAGGTCGCCGGGGACGGGCCCGTGGCCGTCGGCTCCTGAGGAGACGGCGGAGGGCCGGGACACCACAAGGGTGTTCCGGCCCTCCGCCGCTTTCTCCCGGTCCTACTCCTCGGGCGTGGCGAGGAGGCCCTCCAGGAGCGGCCGCAGCCGCGTGGTGCGCTCCGGGGCGACCCCCTCGGCCACCGCGCGGGCCAGCGCCTGGTCCACGCCGTGCACGACCGACAGATGGCGCTCCGCCCGGCCGAAGGCCGTGTACACCCACGCGCGGCTCAGGCCCGCCGCGGCGTCCCCGGGCAGCACCACGACCACCGCGGGCCAGCGCGCCCCGGCAGCCTGGTGCGCGGTGAGCGCCCAGCCGTGCCGCAGCGCCGACTCCACGCGCTCCTTCGGTACGAGCAAGGCCTCGTCCCCGCACCGCAGTCGCAGGCCCTCGGCGTCGGCCGACAGGACCGTCCCCGTCACCGTCCGCCCCGGCACGGGCGCGTACGCCACCCGGTCCCCGGGGTCGTAGCCGCCGAAGCGGCCGGGGCCGGGGTTGAGCCGCTGCTTGAGGGCCGCGTTCAGCGCGCGCGTACCCGCAGAGCCGCCGTGGCCGACCGTGACCACCTGGGTCTGCTCGGACGGCACACCGATCGCCCGGGGCACCGAGTCGGCCACGAGCTGGACGGTACGGTGCACGGCCTCGCCGGCGTCCCGCACGGGGACGATCACGACCTCCTTGCCGGGCGCCTCGACCTGGTTCAGCTCACCGACGCCGATGCCCGACACGAGCTCGCCGAGCGGCCCCGGGTCGGGCACGCGCGAGGCGATCCGCGGGCACACCCGGGCGGCGAGCGCGTCGGCGAAGACCCGGCCCGCGCCCGGCGCCCCCAGGACCTCGGGGTCGCCGCTCAGCACCAGCCGGCAGCCGTCCGGCAGCGACTCCACGAGCATCGCGGCCGTCTCCACGTCGAGCTGCGGAGCGTCCAGGACGGCCAGCAGGTCCAGGGCGAACGCGCCGTCCTCGTCACGGCCGGGACCGGCGGTCCCGGAGAGCAGCGCGGCCGCCGTCACCGCGTCCGCCCCGGCGTCGCCGAGCGCCCGCAGCCCGTCCTCCGCGTGGACCGCGAGCAGCGCGCGCAGGCCCCGCTCGCGGGCCGCCGCGACCAGCGCGACCGGTTCGGCGCGAGCCGCCTCGCCGCCCGTGTGCAGGACGAGTCCGTGCTCCCCGGCGGCGCGCTCCAGCTCGGTGCCCTCCCAGGTGCCGGCGGTGGCCGTCCTGACGATCCGCGCGAGACCGTCGGCGAGGCTCTCCTCCGCCAGCGCGTACCGGTCGAGCCCGAGCAGGACGGGCGTGGCCGGCTCCTCGGCGGCCTCCGCCTCCGCCGCCTCGGCCGCGTCGTCGTGCTCGTCCTCGTCCGTGCCGGGCTCCTCCGCCGTCTCCTCCTGGAAGACGAGGACGGCCGCTTCGGAGACCGCCGTCTCGATCGCCTTGTCCGGATCGGGCACCGTGTGCCGGGCGAGTCCGGCGCGCACGGTCTGGAGCTCCAGCGCGGTGTGTCCCTGGAGCGCGGCCTGCTCAAGGACCCAGACGGTGAGGGCGACGGTCCGGCGCGGGTCGTCGGGTCCGCAGGCGCCGCCGAGCAGCGCCCGCGCGAAACCGTCCGCCTGCTCCGGTCGTACCCCGGGCACGGCGAGCAGCTGCCAGGGGTCCTCGCGCAGTGCCCCGGCGGCGCCCTCGCCGAGCGCGGCGGCGACCTGCCCGGCCAGCGTCTCGGGCGCGCCGCCCTGGGCCAGTACCTCCCGCACGGCCGCCGTGGTGCCGGGCGCCGGAACCGGCGCCGCGTCCTGGACGGGGGGCCGCACGGTCGCGGCGGGGGCGGCCTCGGGCGCGGGGCGCCGGGGCGCGGGCTCCGGTGCCTCGTAGAACGCGCTGCCCGCGGCCGCGCCGCCCTCGACGGCCCGGACCGCCGCGAGGAGGTCGGCCGCCGTGCCGCTCAGCTTGGCGCCGCTCGCGACGGGCCCCTCCTTCTCGGCCTTCCGGGCCTCGATCCGGGCCCGCAGCTCGCGCTGCGCGGCGAGCTCGGCCTGCGCGTCGCTCAGCTCGGGCGTGTCGGAACCCTGAGCGGCCTCGGCGCCCTCGGCCACGACGCCGTCCGCCTCCGCTTCGGAAGCCTCAGAGGCCTCAGAGGCCTCAGAGGCCTCAGAGGCGTCAGAGGCGTCAGAGGCGTCAGAGGCGTCAGAGGCGTCAGAGGCGTCAGAGGCGTCAGAGGCCTCGGAGACGGCGGAGGCGTCGGTGCCCTCGTCGTTGTCGGAGGCCTCGTCGGCTTCGGCGCCCTCTCGTACGTCCTCGGCGGGCTCCTCGGAGGGCTCCTCCGCAGGCTCCACGGCCTCGGGGACCTCGGGTTCCACGGCCTCGGGTGCCTCGGGCGCGGTCTCCCCGGCAGGCTCGGTCACAGGGTGCTCCAGTCGTGATCCGGATAGCGGTGCACGGGCGCCGACACATCGTCCAGCGCCCGGCAGATCTCGTCAGGAAGACTAAGGCTCTCCACCGACAACGCGGCCGTGAGCTGCCGCGCCGTGCGCGCGCCGACGATCGGCGCGGTCACTCCCGGCCGGTCGCGGACCCAGGCGAGCGCCACCTCCAGCGGGGTCGTGGCGAGCCCGTCGGCGGCGGTCGCGACCGCGTCGACGATCCGGCTCGCCGCCTCGTCCAGGTACGGCTCGACGAAGGGCGCCATCGTCTCCGACGCGCCCCGCGAGTCCGTGGGGGTGCCGCTGCGGTACTTGCCCGTCAGGACCCCGCGGCCGAGGGGCGACGAGGGCAGCAGACCTATGCCGAGGTCCAGGGCGGCGGGCAGCACCTCGCGCTCTACGCCCCGCTGGAGCAGCGAGTACTCCAGCTGCGCGCCCGCGAGCCGGGTCCGGTCTCCGCCGAGCTGCCAGGTGCCCGCCTTGGCCAGCTGCCAGCCGCAGAAGTTCGCCACGCCCGCGTACCGCGCCCGCCCGCTCCTTACGGCGATGTCGAGTGCCTGGAGGGACTCGTCAAGGGGCGTGCACGGGTCGAAGGCGTGCAGCTGCCACAGGTCCACGTGGTCGGTGCCGAGCCGCGCGAGGGAGGCGTCGAGCGCGGCGAGCAGATGCCCGCGCGAGCCGTCGGTGCGCCGGTCGAGGTCCGCCACGCTGCCCGCCTTGGTCGACAGGACGAGGTCCTGCCGGGGCACCAGGCGCTCCATCAGCCGCCCGAGCAGATACTCCGCTTCGCCCCCGCCGTACACGTCGGCGGTGTCCACGAGCGTGCCGCCCGCGTCCCAGAACACCTTCAACTGCTCGGCGGCGTCGTGCTCGTCGGTGTCCCGCCCCCAGGTGAGCGTGCCCAGTCCGATGCGCGACACGCGCAGGCCGGTACGTCCGAGATGCCTCTGCTCCATGGCCGCGAGATTACTGGCCAGGGCACCACGCGGAGAGAGCCTGTGGACAACCGGCCCCTGACGGATGGCGGAACCGCGCGCTAGAGTCCGGCCCACAGGGACGTTACCGATGGGTAAGGGGTGTGTGGAATGCGGCTCGGCATCAACCTCGGCTACTGGGGCGCCGGAATGGACGGCGACAACCTCGCCGTCGCCCAGGAGGCGGACCGCCTCGGCTACGACGTGTGCTGGGCCGCCGAGGCCTACGGGTCGGACGCCCCCACGGTCCTCGCCTGGGTAGCGGCGAAGACGGAACGGATCGACGTCGGCTCCGCGATCATGCAGATCCCGGCGCGCCAGCCCGCGATGACGGCGATGACCGCCGCCACCCTCGACTCGCTCACCGGCGGCCGGTTCCGCCTCGGCCTGGGCGTCTCCGGCCCCCAGGTCTCCGAGGGCTGGTACGGCGTGAAGTTCGACAAGCCGCTGGCCAGGACCCGCGAGTACGTCGAGATCGTCCGCCGCGCGATGTCCCGCGAGCGCCTCAGCTACGAGGGCGAGCACTGGACGCTGCCGCTGCCCGACGGGCCCGGCAAGCCCATCAAGCTCACCGTCCACCCGCAGCGCGAGCACATCCCGCTCTACATCGCCGCCATCGGCCCCAAGAACCTGGAGCAGACCGGCGAGATCGCCGACGGCGCGCTGCTGATCTTCCCCTCCGCCGAGCACCTGGAGGAGACCGCGCTCCGGCACCTGCGCGCGGGCCGCGAGAAGGCCGGGCTGACCATGGACGGCTTCGACGTCTGTCCGACCCTGCCGCTCGCCCTCGGCGAGGACGTCGGCGGGCTCGCGGACGTCTTCCGGCCGTACACCGCGCTGTACGTCGGCGGCATGGGCAGCCGCAAGCAGAACTTCTACAACCAGCTCGCGCAGCGCATGGGCTACGAGAAGGAGGCCGCCGAGATCCAGGACAAGTACCTGGCCGGCGACAAGGCGGGCGCCGCGGCCGCCGTGCCCCACAGCCTGATCGACCAGACGACCCTGCTCGGCTCCGTCGAGCGGATCGCCGAGCGGATGACGGGCTACGCGGAGGCCGGGGTCACCACCCTCACCCTCGCCCCGGCCGGGTTCACGCTCGACGAGCGGCTGGCGGCCCTGCGGGCGGGCGTCGAGGCGATGGAGCACGCGGGACTCGCGTAACCCCGCAGGGCGTCGTGGAGTGGGAGTGGTCTGCGGCCGTGGTGGGGGCTCGGGGGTCTTCCCCGCCACGGCCGTCACGCAGCACAACGCTCCACGGCGCCCCTCGGTTACGCCTCCGGGTCTCACTCTTTCGGCCGAGTCGTCCGGCCCTCCTGTTGCCCTTCGCCCCGGACCGCATTTGACTCGTTGTTCCGGGGGCGACGAAGTGCGGTTACGCACGGAGGTGGCGGCGATGCTCACGGCCAAGAGCCTGTTCCAGGAAATCATCGACGACGACGAGTCCTTCCGGCTCTTCTGCTCCATCGCCGCCAGCGGCGAGTCCCAGGGCGGCTGGGAGAACGCGCGGATCGCGGCCCTCGTCGCGCCCGGCATGCGCGGGCTCGCGCCCAAGATCACCCGGCACGGCGCCGACGAGGACAAGCACGGCCGGATCTTCAACGCCCTGATGAAGAAGCGCGGCCTCGAACCCGTCCCCGTGCCGCCCGAGGCCGATTACACGGCGCTGCTCGAACAGCGCGGGATCGGCCTCGCCCACGACAAGCTGCGCCGCGACGAGCCGCTGACCGAGGCGGACATCATCGTCTACCTCGCGCACAGCCGGGTCACCGAGCAGCGGGCCGCCGACCAGATGGACATGCTCGTCACGTACTTCGGGGACCATCCCGAACTGGGCAAGGCCATCCACATGATCGACAACGACGAGGCGAACCACCTCGCCTACTGCCACGAGGAGCTGCTCCGGCTGGCCCGCGAGGGCCACGGCCGGCTCATCCAGCGCACCCTGCGCGAGTCCGCGCTCGCCGAGATCCAGGTCTACCGCGACGTCAGCCTCGCCGTCATGGGCCACATGGGCCGCATCCTGCGCTGGCCCAAGCCCAAGGCGGCCGTCCTCGTCGCCGGGATCCGCGGCATGTACGCGTACGAGCGAGCCGCCGGCTGGCACAAGATGGTCGACCTGCGGATGCCCGAGCGGCGCGACGCCCTCGGCGGGCCCGTGACCCCCGCCCCCGCCTTCTGAGGGCGCGGGGCTCACCGCGGGCGCCGAGCCGCCCTCACAGCCAGCCGCGCCGCTTGAACTGCCGGTACAGACCGGCGACGATCCCCGCCATCACGGCGATCAGCGCCGGGTACGACCAGGTCCAGCTCAGCTCGGGCATGTGGTCGAAGTTCATGCCGTAGATCCCCGCGATCATCGTGGGGACCGCGGCCATGGCGGCCCACGCCGAGATCTTCCGCATGTCGTCGTTCTGCCGCACGCCCATCTGCGCGAGATGGGCCGAGAGCACGTCGGACAGCAGCCGGTCGAGCCCCTCCACCTGCTCGTTGGAGCGCAGCAGATGGTCGTTGACGTCGCGGAAGAAGGGCTGGGCGTGCTCGTGGACGAACGGCACCGAACCGGCCGTCAGCCGGGCGAGCGGCCCCCCCCGCGGGCCGCGCGCCCCCCCGGACACCCGGACCTGCCGCGTAGCGGTGTGGATACGCGCCGCGGGGGTAGTCGCGGTGCCGGCGGGCGGGGCGAACACGTGCGCCA